>JAGADP010000301.1 GCA_017828885.1 Oscillospiraceae bacterium
CGCTGGAGTCTGACAAGAAAGATGGCGAATGGGACGCTGGTTGTAGCACGGGTACCATATGGCTACAAGAAGAATGAAAAACGTCAGCTTATCATCGATGAGCCAAAAGCAGCGGTTGTCCGCCGTATCTATGATCTGTATCTTAGCGGCATAGGCGGAAGGCGGATCGCGGCTCTTCTGAACGAGGAAGGCTTACCTTCACCAACCGGAAAGCTCTGGAACGACATTACAATCAAGAAGATCCTGAAACAGGAAAAGTATATCGGGGATATCCACTGGCAGAAAACCTACAGCGTTTTTATGGGAGACCATGCGCTCAATCACGGTGATGTGGAAAGCTACTACATCAAGAATGCGCATCCCGCGATCATTGACAAGGAGACGTTTTGCCTTGCCCAGCGGATACGGGAAGAGACTGCCGAAAAGGTCAAACCCAAGCAGGTCAGAAAGGCCACATTGTTCCGTGGGAAGATCAGATGCACCTGCGGTCGTTCCTACTACCGCGTCACAGCCAGAAATGACTATTGGGAATGCATCGGAAGGAAGATGCTGGGTGTCGGATGCACCAACCATGTGTTCTATCATGACGAGCTGTTGGATGCGTGGAGCAGAATGTGCTTCAAGCTGAGAAACCATGCAGATGAGATCCTGTCACCGGTTATGATTCAACTTGAAATGATGGAAAAGGCGGTGCGGGGGACAGAGACTACCAACTTGCAGGAACAGGCAAATGATCTCCGGCAGCGACGGTATATGCTGTGTAAGCTTTGTGCGGAAGGCTGTCTCGAACGTGAGAAGATGCTGATCGCAGAAAATGAACTTGATATTGAGCTGCAAAGTATCATGGAGCAGCTTGAAAAGATCACCAGCTTTTCGGATGATACCGCAGATGAGATCGAAACAGTTTACCGGGCAGTCAATACTGCATCACCGGAACGGCTTGTGGATCTGATTCTCGAACATGCGGTTGTGGATGGGAAAAGTATCACATTCCACCTGATCGGCGGACTGCATTTCAGGGAGGTGCTTTGATGGCAACGCACAAGACCCCATACGGGTATGAAATGGTACGCGGAAGGATCGTTGTGAACGTACCCGAAGCAGAAACTATCCGCTGGATCTTCCAGAAGCGTGCTGAAGGACGCAGCGTATGGAGCATCGCACGGGAATTATACGACGGCGATGATCCCTATTTTAAGGACAGCAAGAGAAAAACTGCGTGCAAGATCAGCACGATTCTGTATGATGAGCGTTATGCCGGTGCTGATGATTTTGAGCCGATTGTCGAGCCGGAGCTTTTCAGCGCAGTGCAGAGCCTGAAAGGAAAGCCCTGGATGGAGAGTCAAAACCAGCGCTGCATTGTGGGCAGAGTCGCAGGAGAGAGCGCGGAGCGAAAGCCACTACCGAAATCTACTACCTACATTCCGGATAAAGCCGTATTTGAACGGGAAAGAGATTTGAAAGCACTGCTGAATGAAGAAAATGCAGATGCCGGAGCGATCAAAACAGCGATCATGGGTCTGGCATCTGCAAAATATGATTCCATTATGTGAAAGGAGCATGACGATGAGTACGATTGCAACAGCACCTACAGTTACCGTGATTCCGGCAAAGACTAACCTTCCGGTAGAGCCAGTGTCAGGATTGCCAATCCTCCGCGTGGCTGCCTACTGCCGTGTCAGCACAGGCGAAGAGGAGCAGCTCAATTCTTACGCAACACAGGTGAAGTATTATACCGACTACATCACATCCAATCCCAACTGGGAGCTTGTCGGCATTTTCGCTGACGAGGGTATCTCCGGCACCGGGACAGCCAAGAGAACCGAATTCAACAAAATGATCAAAGCAGCCCGCAAGCATAAGATCGACATGATACTCTGTAAATCCATCTCCCGGTTTGCGCGAAACACGGTAGACTGCCTGAAACACGTCCGTGAGCTGCGGGATCTGGGTGTCAATGTGAAATTCGAGAAGGAGAACATTGAAACCATCTCAGCCTCCTCTGAATTCCAGATCACCTTGTATGCTTCTTTCGCACAGGCAGAATCCGAGTCCATCAGCAAGAACGTGACATGGGGCATTGAGAAGGCATTCCAGTCCGGCAAGGTGCGGTATCAGATGCGGAACACGCTTGGCTACCGGATGGAGGATGGAAAGCCGGTGATTGTAGAAGAGGAAGCGGAGATAGTGAGACAAATCTTCAAGATGTTTGCAGAAGGTCAGAGCATGGGCAAGATCGCCAACTATCTGACGGAGTGTGAAGCACCACGGCGTAACGGCGAAAAGGTCTGGAACCGCGCCAATGTCAATCTCATCCTGCGAAATGAAAAGTATGTGGGTGATGCGATCTTGCAGAAAACATACACTTCCGACTGCCTCACACATTCCCGCAAAGTCAACAACGGCAAAAAGCGGAAGTATTTCCTCCGTGACTGTCACCCTGCCATCATCGACAGAGACACATGGGATCGTGTGCATCTGGAATTGGCACGGCGCAGCGCCGAAATGAAAGGCAGGCATCCCGGCAAGAAGTATGTGAAACAATACTGCCTTTCGGATATCCTGACCTGCCCGATTTGCGGTGGAAAGTATAAGCGGACGATCTGGAGAAGCGGCGGCAAGAAATACGGCGTGTGGCGGTGCGGTACGAGAATGGAGGGTGTCCGGTCACGATGCAAGAATTCGCCTTCCTTTCATGAGGACAAGCTGCACATTGCAGTGCTGGCGCTTGTGAATGACATGATCAACGATCCGGAGCGTGTGGAGACTGTGATCATGGATACACTGGACAGGTACAGAGCAGAGATTGCGGAGATCGACCAGAAGATAGCAGATACGAATGCGGAAATCGAGCAGATCGGGAAGCGGCGTGACGAGATGCTGGAGATCATCACGGGTGCGGCATTCGAGCAGTTCAAAATTGAGCTGAGGGATATGAACGGTCAGGAGCTTGCGGCAAAGCACAGCCTGGAGCAGTTGCAGATCCGGAAGGAGGGCGTTCAGCTCAGAATCAAGAAGGCTGTGACAGCCAGAGAACTGTTCGCAAACATGGCTCCACAGGCTGAATTCGATGAAACACTGATTCCGAAACTGATCGAGCGCATTGATGTGGTTGATAAAATTACAATCAGAGTAGTGTTCCGCGGCGGACTGGAAGTCGAAGGAGCAGTGGAGAAGTAAGGAAAGTATAGCCCCGTCCTTATTATCATGTAGAACCGTTCTGTTTGATAATGAGGGTGGGGCTTTTGCGTATGCTACATTTTGACTTGCATTATGCAGAATAATGGTGTATAATGGATAAGCAGAAAGGCTTACACAGATGCGATGAACTGATACTATGATGGTTATGCGATCCTTTTTGCGTTCAATTGATTCTGTAAGGTGGTTGACTATGAGAAAACATGTATTAACGGCGTTGAGCTGTGCAGCACTGCTTATGGTGACTTGCACTGCCTGCGCACAACAGAAGGCAGACACATCCGCTGCGGATTCTTCAACGGGACAGGAGGCAACGCATATCGCCCCGCCGGAGAACGGCTGGACACCTGAGACTCTGCTGAATGCATCGAGCCTGTGCGGTGTGCCGTTTGCCTATCCGCTTACCCTGAATGTACTCGGAGAGAATTTTAAACTGGATACGAAGGATTATACCCTGAGCAAGGAAGGGTATGTCATTGCAAGTCTGGAATATAAGGATGGGCATTCCTGCGGTGTATCCCTTGAATCGAAAAGCGTAGAAGAGATCGACGGGGACACACCGATCATATTCCTTATGTTTGCTGCAGATGATTTTCCGGAAGGCGCCGTCCGGATCAACAGCATCACGCAGGGAAGCAGCTGCGATGAGGTACGGACTGCACTCGGCGAACCCGCAGAGGGGAGTGATGAAAACGGTACATGGATCTACTATTTTCAGGATGCCCCCAAGGATGACTTCGTGCGCGTTTTGTTCAATGATGGTAAGGTCAGCGCATTAGTCTTGAACTGGAAACCGATGCAATGACCACATAGTTCCGTGGATGCAAAGAGAACTTGGCTTTTGCGCGTTCGTACTTATTTTTTCTTCTAAAATTGTGTATAATAAAAAACTCCAGATGTGAGGAATAACGAATGATCCAGAGAATTCCAAAACCAATCAGGATTGCTATCACCGTTCTGCTGTCTCTTGTCATCATTTTCGGTATAGCGTTTCTGATATTTTCACACACTCCTACATATTTTCGTCTGAGATATCCTTCGATTGACGACCGCATGAGCGAGTATCCTACAATCACGGCAAAGGTTCCGTCTGATTTTGTATCGCGCACGAAACATGGTATTACAATAAAAGCTCCATCGGATTGTGTAAATCCAAAGGAATCTAATATTGCGCCGTTTAAGAGCGATTATTTGAGCATTCTTGTCATGTCCGACTCGGAGTCTGACCTATACGATGATTCGGATGAATTCTTTTCGCAAGCTCAATACGAACACTTTTTCAATTCGATTGGTGAGGAAATGCCGGAAACATGGTACGATGATCTTGTTTTTCTGAGAAACAATTTGACATCCGAAACGTGTCGGGGCTTACATGGAACAGATTTCAGGATCTACAGACTGATGGCGAAAAGCAAGGATCTTGTATCGAAAGTCGAAACCCCTTATTTTTATCATGGTGACAACTTTGATGGTCTGATATGCGTGCTAAGCAAGAAGAACACCAACGTGGTTATCTGCGATCCCGTACATCAACAGTACGCTACAGTAATGATATCTTGCGAAGATGAAAAACTGAAACGCCAGATCATAGCCAGCATCGATGTTTCCAGATTTATGGCTGGGAATACTGACTGAATGAGAATATGATAATAACCGCCTATCTTGCAAGGATTACGATGCTTTCGTTACCATGCTTGATAGGCGGCTATTTGTGTTTCATCTGGTCTTTACGCATTTACTGGTTTCTGCTTTGCAAGCTCTTCAACATCTTCGAGAGAAAGCCCCGTGAGGGCAGCGATCTCTTCAAGGCTGTCTTTCCCTCTTGCAAGCAGATTTAATGCGAACTCATACTTTTCAAGCAGGACGGCCTCATTCTTAATTTTCTCAATTGCTTCACACACTTGACTCACTCCTTCCTCGGTTTCCTTGAAAAAGCGGACTCTTTCAGCTAATTCTTGCAGCCTCATATCAGCGGCACGCTTGCAACGGAAATCCCGTGCAAGTTCAGCAAGTTTTGACTTGTCTTCCGGGTGATTGTATTCGGTGTTCACATAAACGATGTGTGATCTGTCTTTTAGAGGCTTGCCTGTCCGTGTGTTTATACGCTCAAATTCGTAGATCAGCTCGTCGTCACCAAATACATCATGTTCTGTGATGAATATCACATACGAAGTCGGCAGGGTTTTGAACGGCTTTTTGGGTTTCAGGTTAACCACATCGATCATGCTGGAATGATACCGCGCTCTTTCAGGCTCTGCGCCTGTGTTGGAACGCTGAATCTCCAGATCATATACCTGACCGTTGGTATCGACCCCATGTACATCGAGACATACGGATCGTGATCCGTGACGCTTTAGTTCGTACTGGGTATCCTCACGGCTGAGGACAAGGTCATCGATGCCCGTAATGATGCGCAGCACAAACTGTGCCAATTGCAGATCGTCTTGAAATACGATCCGCATGAAATCATCATCCAGCAGACGGAAATTCTCAATTGTGATCAGATTCTGTTCGTTCAGTTCTTCTTTGGACTTGGCTTGGATAACCATTGGAAACCACCACCTTCCTATTTGTCTTTATTATACCACAGATTCGGGGAAAAAGCAAGAGGGAAAGCTGAAGATCTTTGCTTCTGTAAATTTTCGATCACCTCGAAATCGCATTTTTCTGCAAGCCATATTTCCCCGAAATCGCATTTTTCAATAATAATCCTATTGTGGTAACTGTGTGTGTTTTAAATGCATTGCATGAAATTACAGTGAAATGCCTTGACAGAATCCCACGCATGTGCTATGATAAAGGCAAGCCAACGGTCAGTTGGCTATTCCACCTCTTACATTTCAGCATAATTTTCTTTTATTCGACCAATCCCCCATGAGTGGCACTTGCTTTATAGCAGGTGCTTTTCTCATGTCAAAACTGAGCTTTTAACTATCATTATCCAGAAATCTGATTTGCTGTAAATATTGTGTTAATTTCCTATGAAATCAATTGACAAGGCTATCGATTCAATGCTATAATGGGATCAGAACAAAAAGTACGGTTGATTAACCCTCCTTATGAAATTTTTTGAATTGAGTGTCTCCAAGGATAAGCACTTGTCATCGTGGCAGGTGCTTCTCTCTGTTTTTGGACGATGCAAAATCAACTTGACTTTCAACCCCGCCGGTGGTATAATACTGCATGACAGCAATTGGCTCGACCGATTACATAGTCATCACGTTCAGACAGCTTATATGACTCCCAGGAGAAGGCACTTGCTTCGCAGCAGGTGCTTTTCTCATTTTCCGGGGGATCTGAGTCACTGAAGCACTCGGCTTGGCAAGCTTGAAACGCTGGATACCTCTGAGAGCCGCCAGGATGCCCCGTGTGGGCTTTAAAGGGACTGGAGGGTGAAACTACCGCGCCCGTTTAAGGAAGCCACTGTGAGGACTGTGGAGGGCTTTTCAGGGGATCACGGCTTTGACAACAGCGCCCGGTCTTATCTTAGCCCCTTTGTAGGGACCAACACGGTTGCTCAGTGAAGATGGTACGCGGCTCAGAACGGAAGATGCCCCTGAGAGCCACCAGAATGCCCTACAAGCCCCTTGGCACCCTTCAACCGCAAAACTGTACCCCTCGGAGGTAAAGTCCCTCTGTGAGCCTGTGAGAGCCCTCTACGGCGATTCAGGATAATCTATGACCGGCCACACCCCTCTGAGAGCCACCAGAATGCCCCACAAGCCCCTTTGCACCCTTCAACCGCAAACTGATACCCCTCGAAGGCAAAGCCCGTCTGTGAGCCCGTGAGAGCCCTCTACGGCGATGCAGGAAATTTAGTGCCTAGCCATACCCCTCTGAGAGCCTCCAGAATGCCCTGTACGCCCTTTCGCACCCTTCAACCGCAAAACTGTACCCCTCACACAACCCGCACCTCTACGAGCCTGTGAGAGCCTTCTACGACGACGTGAGTCGGCTCATGGTGAACCACGCGATCTGAACCTGATCTTCATTCCAGACACCACCCCTTGTGCTTTATATATTATATACCCGTAGGGTATATAATAGGGCGTGTGCGACTGTTCGTCAAGCTGCATGAATTTCAACACAAATCATATCTGATTTTTATGCAGTTTCATTTCGTTACAGCCGTCCTCGTATCTTGCGGACGTTGCGAAACAAATCGAAGGTGTAACTCTCAGTAAAGTATCTAAATACGCTTGGTTTACCATGAATAAGGAAGTAAGCGTAACTGGTATGGAAGTTAAAACAACCGTATCGAGCAACTTACAGATCGCTGCTACTAATAGTGAAGCAGCTTTTGCTAATTCGCTCGGACAGAATGTTAAGGCACTGTTGGAACCTGTTTCAACAATCAATGGTGTTGACTACTACTACACCCTTACAGACCATGTTTTAGGTAATGGTGATGCTTCTGATGAACTTTCCTATGAGGATTATGCTGTAACTGGTCTGGGCACTACCGGTGTTGATACCACAAAGTATAAGAATGCTTTCAATAAGAACTATGGTGTAGAAAAAACAAATACCGCTGCTACTTGGTCAGATGATGGCACTGGTGCAGTTGCATACTGTGACTATACTTTCTATCTGAAGGCAGTTAACACTACCGCAAGTGATTTGGACATCAAATTGACAAAGATGAACCTTCTCTATAATGGCAATAATGTTACTACCGATAAGGCGTGGACAGCTGCTATATTTGTACACGATACTACAGCAGGAACAGCTTATTCTACCGCTTGGGCTGATAGTGATGTAATTACTATGAACAAGATGAGTGGTGCAACCAACTTTACCGCAAACAAGGCTATTGGCGAAGTAAGTAGCACAGTTGGTCTTAATGATCTTGATTATGGTTCTTCTGCGAGCACATATGGCGCATCTGGTGTACTTGCCAGTGTAGATGAAAATACAACAGCATACTATAAGGTGACTGTTAGACTTTGGCTCGAAGGCGAAGATACTTCTTGTACAACCACAATTTATAACAACAAGACTGATGGATATACTTTAGACCTCAGATTTGAGATGGATACAACTACTGCAGCTGTAACAGCAATCTCTTCTGATAATACGTTGGCGTAATCAAATCTTTAGAACAATAATATCTAACTAAACACCCACGTCCTCGATTGGAGAAAAACAGTCATCATAGGCTCATAAAGCCTCAACAGCTTAGATCTCATACCCCGTCGGAGCAATAGTTCCGGCGGGGTTCTTTTTCCCTTTTTATGTTTTCCAGAGCGTAGAATTCCACATGTTCTCAACCGGTCGTTCATGGCTGAATTGCACATATTTTAATTGTGAAAATTTACGGAAAATCATGTAAAAACACTTGAAAATCCTTGTGTTTTGTGCTATAATAATGATGAGTAGTTATACCCTTTTGTAAGGAGTCTTTTCCCGTTATATTCCAAATGTTCTATACAAATAGTTTACGAAAACAGGAGGTGAGCCGGATGAATCAGGATATGCAACAGAATGCTTCTCAGATGCCTGAGAAGGAGAAAAAACGCATGCGTCAGTTTTCTTATGTCAAGATCGTACTGCTGCTTCTGTTCTTCATCAGCGCCATCGCGTTCGGCTCCATCGCCTGGTTTACCATGAATAAGATCGGCGGTGTCGGCGGCGCTTCCGTGAAAGTCGGAGACTATCCGCTTCTGCTTGAGGTGCATGGCGATCAGGCCGAGAACAAATCGCTCTTCTCCCTTGTGAATGCTGCACTGTTCGACCCCGAAGATGCAGGCTATCAGGAGGGTGAGCAGCCGGACGAAGACCTGCTCGAATTCCAGGCGACCCCTGGCAAAAACCGCATCATCTGGGAGAAGACCAGCCGCACGGCGAACGATGGGCATCACGCCGAAGGCCTTGAGCCGAATTCCTGCGGAAAGCTGACGTTCTGGATCGTCGCCAAGGAAGCAGGCACGTTTGATCCGGAGTTTGAGTTTCAGATCGACGGCTTCCATGCGGTCACGCATGATGAGGCTCGCGGCAACACCACCGTGACGATCGTGGATCAGCTTTTTGAGATCAACGAGGATCTTTCCGATCATTCGGATGTGGATGACTCGCTGACGGCATCGGCCGAAGCCGAAAAGATCCGGGCGCTCGAATACGTCAGAAGCCATATCCTCTTCTTCCGCGACAAGGATGCAAACGGCTATTATTCCGGATTCCTCGGTAACTCCAGATCGTTCCGGCTTTCGGACATCTATCCCGCATCCGGCGGAACGACCTTCACCAAAGGCGAAAAGAAGCAAGTCACCATCTACTGGAAATGGGCCAACACCTTTGAGCAGATGATCTATGACGCCAGCTACACTGAGTATGAGCCGATCCTTGCACTTGCTTCCTCAGATGACCGGACGGCGCTGCTCACCTATCTGCAGCCTTCCAACAGCTCCATGTTCTTCGGCCTGACCGATGCACAGGTGACAGCCTATCTCGCCGCAGTGCAGGGTAATGACGAAGACGCGGCAGAGGAAGCGATCGAGGCGCTTTCAATTGCCTACAACGATGCCGATCAGGAGATCGGAGACATGATCCAGTACATTCTGATCGAGATGACAAACATTCAATAGCTCAACCAAGAAATGAACGAAAGGAGGGATCCGGAATGGCAGATGCGACCCAGAAACGCAGCCGCTTTCAGACACTGACAACCGGCAAAAAAGTACAGTTTGTGATCGCATCTGTACTGACTGCATCGCTGATCGTCGGTTTGCCGGTATTTGCGTGGTTTTCGCGCCAGCGGCAGATCGCCGAGCTACAGCAGATCAGGGAGCCGGATCTTCTCTATATAACGGCGGCCAATGCAGAGGATGTGAAATACTTTGACCTGTCCACCATCCGGGTCAAGGACAGCAACAACAACGCCATTTCCGAGCCGGAATACTATCCCTTTGCAGTTGCCGGCAAGTACGTGAACAAATTCACCCTCCAGATGGCACATACCACCAACAACCCCTTCATCTACAACATCTACGAGGGAACGGCGTATACCACAAGAGCTGCCGCCGAGACCGCTGCCGGCCAGAACGGCGTGGTTCTCGAGTATAAGCTGAACGGTGAATGGAGTACGCTCGCCGAGAACGGTGTCATCCTCACCGGCGAACCGAAGCCCATCGCCAAATCCGAACAGCAGACGACCATCTACATTGTGAAAGGCAACCAGTTGAGCGGCAGTTACCTGAACGACACGACCGCGGCTGACGGCAGGACCATTGCCGATACGACCTATCATGCAAAGAGCTACGACGATTACAGCTACAGCAACATCGTTCGGTTTGAAGAACCGCTCTACTGGCAGTGTAGCGGGATCCAGAGCCTTCCGGCAGGATCTCCCTACGTGGGGTATCCCTTCATGAAGACCTTTGTTCTGGAAATATCCTGGACTGCCGAGGATGTCGCTGCCGGCCGTATCAACAACGATAAGGAAACGGACATCGTTTACCTGTCCGCTTTCAGAAAGTAAAGCAATCCGTTCCCAGGAAAGGAGGCGATCAGAATGCGTTCTTTTGATAAGATCAAAAAATTCATGGCAAAATACTGGATCACATTCTGGTTGGTCGCCGCTTTGGTAACTGTGATCGGATTTGTTGCAAAGGCTCGCTATAATGACGGCAGAAACTATGCCAAGCGTGTTGTTGCGACACAGAAGGGCGAACGTCAGCTCTTCTCGTCCGACTTCCTGACCGGCTCTCTGCCGCTGCATTACCGGACTGTGGATCCCGATGAGAGTGCAGATCAGTATTTCGACATCAGCGTTTTCAATTATGACCTGAAAAACCCCGGACCGGTCTACCCCATCGACATTGTTTATGAACTGAGCGTTGAGTTTTTCAACGGCACCGGAACAACAGCCCTGACCTCCTCCCAGATCGCCGGGTTCATCGGCACGGAACAGGTCGCGCTGTACGCTTACTCCGGCAACAGCCTTTCCGGAACAGCGTTTATAACAGTTGCGCAGGACACCGCCGCAGCGGACAGAACGGTCTCCCGGACCGTCCTCCATGCATCCGGTGCTGACAAGTTCCGGCTCGTGCTCCCGATCTCGATGAAGGATAAGGACATCAGCGTTCGCCTGACCGCAGCGCCGTCCGGCTACGCGGATCTGCCCGCCGGCATCAGCGGCCTGTTCACCATCCGGACCCAGACCTTTACCAAGATCAATGGCTGGAGCGGTGATTTCAACGATGACAAGACTGTGGCGCTGAGTGAATACGACGGTTTCAACTACAGCATCGTCGGCAGCGGCACAGCAGAAGGTACCCTGTCCTGGCGGAATGATCTGCTTGAGCTGAACAGCCTCCAGATCGACTCTCTGAAAAAGCCCGGTACGTCAGTCGTAACATCGGGAACGACAAGTTCGATCACGATCAGTCTCGACTCGGCGGATAATTCCGGTCGCTATGACCTGCAATTCTATGTGAAGAATGATGACAATGGAAGCGGCAGAAGTGCTATTGATGCCATGCAGTGGTCTGGATTTGCCAATAAGACCACCGGCGCAGTAACATTTGCAGTAAATGCTTCCTGAGCAGCGTGAAACTGCTTTTCTAAACGGAGTGAGTGCTATGGTAAGACGGATAGACAAAGATACCATAAAGAGGTATGGAAAAAAGGGAATATGCGTTGTAGCTGCTGCATTGATGATGACGGCGAATGTGCAGCTTGGTGAGTTTTTGCCTGTTTTCCAGGAAGCCTCCAGGACCACCAGCAGGATCGTCGCCCAGGCAGCTTCTACCTATGAATATGATGCTTCCACCAAAACGGCTACGGTCAAGTCCGTCAGCGATCTGGTGGAGTATTCCGAGCGGTATTATTCCGAAACGGGTCATGATGAGGACACCATCCTGATCGACCTGTCGGGCAACACTACGGATGCCTATACCGGATTCCGGAGCATCGGCAGCGATGACAAGCCGTTCAAGGGGCAGATCCTCTTTGAGAACCTCTCATCGAACAACTTCAATATCAGCGTCCCGCTGTTCGGCACCGTGTATGACAGCGTGAAGATCCAGCGAAAGCTTAGCGGTTCTACCGTTGGCAACACCCAGATCATTATCAGCAAATCGGGCGCTAACCCGGACAATCCGCTGTTTGCCGTGAAGGTCAAGCATGACAGCACCATTACGAATATTTCGCAGGCGCCCGGCTGGAGCATTTCGGCAACCACGTTTGTGAATGGTGACAATCAGGATGCGTTCAGCAATGCCGGTTTCATCGAGGAGATGGAAAACGGCGCAATGGTGGATCTCACGGTTGCGAATAATGTCTATAACGGCGTCAAAGTCTCTGCAGTCGAGAATGATGCTGATGTCGGCACGATCTGCGGTAAAATGGGCAGCGGCTCTTACCTGAAAGCAGACTACGACAGCTCCAGCACCAACCTGAATTATACCGTAAAATCCACCGGCGGTCATGCCGGCGGCATGGTCGGCGCAATGGGATCCGGTTCGACGTTTGAACTCACCATCGCCTCTAACCCACAGACCACACAGGCGGCCTTCGTCAAGGCGGAAGACTCCGGGAAATATGCCGGCGGCCTTGTTGGCCACAATGCCGGCGGCGCGGTCATCCTGCACTGCAGCGGCACATATGCGATCAATCAGATGATCTGCGGTGGCGCAGGTGAAGGCGGTCTGTTCGGTTATTACGAGACCCCCGCAGACCAGACGACCTCGCTTGATGTGAGCGCTTTTGCGGTCAATTGCCTGCTGAACACGCTCCATGACAGCACCGGCAATACCGGCGGCCTGATCGGTGAGTGCAAGAATAACGGAACGCTCACCATCACGGGCGGCAACTCGTCTACCACGGTAGCATCGGTGCATAACACCATCGGCAACGATCTGTCCTATAAAAAGACAGCTCTGTACGGCGGTGTCATCGGCAAATATACAGCAGACGGCGACCTGTCCAGGACGCTCCAGATCCAGAATCTGAATGTTTCGTCGAGCAACACCTTTGCCGCACCGAAATACGGCGGCTGCATCGCCGTTTCGGACGGCCTCGCCTACACCGAATTTGACAATATCACCATTGCTTCGACGGGTCAGAATAGCGAAGATGTTACATATGGCGGCCTGATCAATGAGGCTGACAACAGCTATGTGTACGCTAACAATATCACTGTTGGTTCGAGTTCCGCTAAGATCACCGGTTTTTCCGGCGGCGGCCTGATCAACAGCCTACTGTACGGCGTGCTTCGCATGAGCGGCACGATCAATCTGACAAATGCTGAGCCGAAGTGGGTCTCCTCCTGCGGTCAGATCGTTGCCACCCGTGACCATGCACTGATCTACGCGGATGAGGGCTGGATCTTCTCAAGAAGCAGCGTTAAGGTCGATAACGTCAGCTCCTGGGGCGATGTCATCACATTCAAATCATCCGGTTTCACCAAAGCCAGCGTCCTGACGGAGAACAGCGGCCATACCATCACCATCGGCACACCGACAACTGCCAATGTCATTGCCAGTGCATCGGATTATGCCAAGATCTCGATCCTGCGTCAGATCAATATCGGCAATTCCGCAAGTGCGAACCGGATCCTCTCCGGTACCAACATTACAGCCGGGACGGTACTGTCCGCAAACGGCACGATCGACCTCACCGGCACAGGCCTGCGCGGCATCACCCGTGACAACGGCACGACGAATGTCGAGTACAGCGGCGCCACTTTCAGCGGCGGCACGATCATCCTGGACATCGAGAATGTCGGCGGCAAGCCGGTCTACTACCACGCTCTCAACGGCATGTTCGGGCGCGTGAATGGAACGGCTTTCAGCGGCGTGACGTATGACGGCCGCATCGACATCAGCGCACAGGCTGACAACATCTATGCCGGTGCGGCTGCGGCCACGGCAAAGGGCACGCTGAGTCTGACCAACTGCAATACCGCATCCACCCTGAACATGACGATTGAGGACGACAAGTCCGGTTATGCCGGCAGAATGATCGGTTATGCCACGACCGAGATCGGGAATATCACCGTGACAGGCGGTACCTATGACGGTACCATGACGGCTACCAGCAACAAGGCGGGCTTCCGCTTAGGCGGCATCATCGGCACCATCGGGCATGCTTCCAACCGGAACGTGACCTGGGACTTCTCCGGTGTGACCGTCAAGGGCACCATCCAGAATACCAACACCACTACATCCACCAATGATCTGAAATTCGGCGGCGTGGTCGCATCCATCAGTAGCTTCACACCCAACGGCACCACAAAGGATCTGAGAAACCTGACGCTCGATGTGGACGTTGACGGCCTGAAGATTACCGGCAAGACCTCTAAAGACATGGGCGGTCTTCTCGGCTATTCCTGGCCGAATACCAATGTGACGGTGACAGATGTCACGCTGCTCAATTCGCCGGTCATCACATTGAACGGCGCCGGTGGTGTGGCTGGTCTTGTCACCCAGGCATCCGGACACTGGACATTTACCAAGCTGGATATGTCCAATCTGAAGGTGGTTGCGCCATCGGCCAAATCTATTGGCTTTATCCTGAACAAGGGCTACACCACGGCACAGACATCCGGTGTCTATCTTGAACTGGATCCGTCCGTCTATACGCTTTCCCTGACGAGCGATTCTTCCCTTCCGTCAAGCTCTGTCGTATACGACGAGATCTGCGCCTACAGCTCCAGCGGCGGCATCATGAAAAACGGCCAGGGCATCATTTCCATCAAGAGCACAGGCGGCCTGAAGATGGAGACGCCCACAACGTCCAGCCTGACTTATCCTGCCAAGACGGCGATGGGCAAGAATAAAACCTATGCGAATCCCAACACCCGCTACTACTACAATCTCGATGCGGTGGATGACAGGAATGCTTCGCTTTCGGAGGATGCCGAGAAGCTCATGCGCTGGGGCGTGCAGCAGTATGCCTGCACCAATATCAAGCCGTACTTCCCGAGCAGCTTCCAGACGACCACCACCGTAAACGGCACGACTACGACCACTCACATTATCCCGACCGGCACGTACAGCATGCAGGGGTATAGCTGGTATCCGGTCAGCGTGGATAAGGCGGTCACTGTCGCCGGCACGTTCACCTTCTACAATGAGGAATTTGAAAGCTGCGAGACCTCCGGCAAGACCGACACGCAGCTCAGTCCCAACCTTACGACCCAGCATTACATGATGCAGAATGGTCTGCTCTACGATGTCAGCAGCGATCTGACGATCGGAAGCATAACGCTGTGCGGTACGATCGGTGCGGTCAATACCAACGGCACCGGTGCGCTGGTCTACGGTACCGTGTCCGGTGCAGATGCCGACAACATCACAAAAGTCAGCAGCGAAAACGGCAGCATCTCGCTGAATGGCATCCGGGTGCATAATTACAGTACTATTTCTGAAAACTATGCACCACTGCTCATCAACAAGGCGAGCGGTTTCGTGACAATGGATATTTACCATGTCTCGAACACGAACAATTCTGCCTATACCGGCGGCAACATCGTTGCGACCAGTCTGCTGGGCAAAATGGGCTCTTCAACAGCGAAGTACCTGAACATCACCTTCTCGGACATCAAGCTTGACGGCCGAAATGCGACCGGAAAATGCGAACAGCTCAATACCGGATATAATTATAATACCACCAGATCGCTGTTCTCGAGAGCCACACTGCTTGAATCCCTGTCGTTTGATACCGATTCCTCCGGTGCTTACAACTTCACCTACGCTGAGGACTGGGGCACGAATACGCCGCATAAGGTCACCTACGGCCAGGAACTCGGCTATGTAAAGGATAATCCGAGCGATGCCACCAAAAACCAGTACCCCAGCCAGGAAATGCAGTACTCCGGCACGCCGAGCAATTATGTTGCCTACAAGCAGAACAACGGCGGCGCATTTACCGCAGCGGATACGACAGTTTCCAATACCTTCCGGACGGAATTCCTCCGCTATGTAGCGGATGTGAACGTTTCCGGCGGCAAGTACCAGCTCATGGTCAACCACCATTCCATTACACTGGATGGCTGCGGCACCTACAATGATCCCTACATCATAGATGATGGAACTAAGCTCGAAGGTATATCCCGTATGATCCGCGGCACGTTCAACGTGGGCGATACGCTGAATATCCCGAATGACGGTATTGGCAAGACCTGGTGCAGCGGAGATACAGAGTATACATTTGACAACACTGACTTTGGCGGGACCTATTCAAAAACAGAGGTAGCGCAGCACCTTGCAGGCGCGTATTATCAGATCGTATTACCGTCCGGCAAAACCAGCATTACCGTCAGCAACGAGAACGATTTCTGGGGTCTGGGAAGCTCTTCGTCTGATACCATGTTCCGCGGTGTCATCGACGGCAACGGCAAAACGATCATCAACCAGACCAAGTACCCCCTGATCACCTACAGCAACGGCAGCGTTGTCAAGGATCTGACGGTGCAGGTGGATAAGTCCTTTACGATGATCGGCGCTAAAACAGCCTTCGGCTCCGGGAATGCCAATGCTTACGGTGCAGTCATCGGCCAGATCCACGGCGGCGACAACATTCTCGACACTGTGACTGTTTCGTTCGGATCGTCTGTGATCACGATGAGCGGCGACAATGCGCAGCTTGCTCCGGTCGGCGGTTATGTCGGCGTTGTTGTGAACGGCGGCCTGATCTTCAAGGGCATGAGCACCATCGCGACCAGTACCACATCCAAGCTGTGCGCAGCCAATGTCACCACCAACGTGAGCAGCAAGCGTGTTGCGGACATGACAGCGACCGGCAGCACCCATATCACCACCAATGACCTGTGGCTGTATGTCAATCCCTATGTCGGCAGAGTCATCAACGGTTATGCCGTCAACGAAGCTGGTGCTTACCATGCCAGCGAGAGTGCGCAGACGCTGAAAAACGGCACCAAGCACTACTCCATCACCGACATCGGTGCAAGTACGAAGCTTGCTGTATCCAGCGGTTATGAGATCACGATCCCGGATTCGCAGTCGTTCTTCATCCTGTCTCTGATCGTCAACAGCGGCATGGGCGCACTGAGCGGAGCGGACAGCACAACAGCCGGAATACTTGGGTATTATAACAATTACTGCGTGACCCGCCATGCGGACTATGACGAGATCGGCGAGGCAACGAGTACGGACTATACCAGTTATGCCAGCAAGGACGTTTACTGGAAAACCGCCACTACTGCACAGAAACAGGCTGACCAGCCCTATCTGCTCCAGGAGTATGTAAGTTCGCTGTATGCCAAGACGATCGGTCAGCAAAACTGCACCGTCAAGCTGACGAGCGGCGTGAGCTACACGCTCCCTGATGGTTATAAGGGCATCGGCAATATCTTCAACAACAATGAATACCTGAGGCTGAATGTGAAGACCTTTACCGGATACGGCAATACGATCACACAGAACACAAGCTATCTCCACTATGCTTCAGGCTTTGATGCAGCTTATTATCCGGCAGCAGGTCCTGGCGGTACTGACGATGCGGCGCCGGATCTCGGCCTGGGTCTGTTCAACTGCCAGTCTTACTCCAGCACCAGTACCTATACGAATTTCATTTTGACCGGAAAAGTCAGAAGTGATGTCATCGACCAGGGAAGTGGCAAGCATGTGAGCTACACCATCAGCAACATCTATACCAAAAATGTTCTGTCCGTTGGTTCTCTGTGTGGTGTTTCAGCCAGTGCGATCACCGTTCAGAATGTTGCATTGCAGAATGTGGATGTCAGAGGCGCTAAAATTGCTGGCGGTATGATCGGAAGTGGTACAAATACAAATGCAAAGGCAGTCAAAATCGAACAACTTGCCAACAATAACAACAATTCCACCGGCGTTGTTGTACACGGCACAGCCTGTGCAGGCGGTCTGATCGGCAGATGGCAGGCCGGCTCACCTACAATTGACTACCACGAGCATGTTTTCGGCCTTAGCTCTGTGACAAGTGATATTCAGGATACCAATAACACTTACAAGTACGGCGTGGGTGGCATTATCGGCGCCTGCCGTGCAGGAGGAGGCACCAAGTCAGGAACTGCTGCGGGTACCGGAACCATCCAGAATATCACGATCGGCGTCAGGGATTCCTCTGACAAGATCACGGTCGGATGCAGCAATGATGATTATGGCGTAAACGCCGGCGGCCTGATGGGTACACTGAACAGAACCTCACCGACCATTACGAACTGCAAGTTGTATAACGTGAATGTCAATTCTGATGGAAGCAATACCTATGTTGGCGGCGCAGTCGGCTTTGTGACGACCTTCTGCAAGGTTACCGTTACGAAGACCGAGATCTACACAAACAGCACCGCCCAGGCTAAGGTCACCGGAAACGGTTATTGCGGCGGCGTGCTGGGACAGTCGCCAAAGCAGTCAGGTGACGGAACGTATGCCTTTGATCTGCAGGAGAGCAGCATTGAAGGGTATACGATCGAAGGCAATATTGTCGGCGGGATCGTCGGCGAGCGTGATTCCTGGCGTCACACCGATGGTAATGTTCCTATGCCGGATGGCTATGATATGACCATCAAGGACTTCTCTATTACCGGATGTACCATCAACGGAACGGGTTCTAACAATGTTGCCGGCGGCCTGATCGGACGCGTGAAAACCCCGATCAAGGGCTATAATATCAAGGCGACCGATCTGACGGTGACCGGAACGACAAAGGGCTATATTCTTGGTGAATCGGCGGATAAGGGCGTCCTCAAGCTCGTCGCCTTCTCCCGTCAGGAGACCAGGAGCGGTCAGACCATGCTGCCGGAGACCGTTGGTACAGCCAGCTTTGCAAACAACGACTACGGAAACGGCGGCTATGTCGTATTCGCAGATTACACCGGCACGCAGACCAACACCAAGTTCTCGGGTATCAACAGCAGCAGCAACATCACCGCCTGCAACAGCCCCTACGTCCATGTCAACCCCAAGGCGACCGTGGAAGGTTCGGGCAACAATGAGATATTCCTGACAGGCGACGGCGTCAGCCCGCTGACGCAGGTCACCGGCGGTTATGCATCCGCCGCACTCAAGGGCATCAACGATGATGTCCAGGCCAACAAGCCCAACTACATCCTGCCCATCACAGGTGCCAGTGCCTATGATGCGTCGGATACGACAGCCTTCAAGGCAGCGATGCAGTCGCTCTACAGCAACTATCTCTCGAGACAGTCCACCTTTGCGATCGAAGCGAGCGATAAGCTGACCGGCGTTTCGGGCTATGATTTCCCCGTCCTGGTGCTGGATATTTCCAATGCCGCCCAGGCAACAACGTATATCAACAATTACATTCACCTGCTCACCAACACATCGTCCGGCATTTTCCCCAACTTTGCGGAGAATGAGACTAACAAGTACCAGGTCGTTCTGACCAAGTACAAGTACGATACGTCCCAGGGCAAGCTGGTCGTCCCCACCAATGAGGAAGGCTGCTTCAAGAAAGTGGAAGGTCAGTTCCGTATGTATGCGGACAACACGGATACCGTTGCAGAGAACGCCCAGTTCACGCTGATGGATGTCCAGTTCTTCGATCCCACGAGCCCATCAACAGTCGCCTATCATCTGTACATTCCCGTCTACTGCCGCAAGCTGTTGGAATATGACTTCCGCGTCGAGCTGAAATCCGGAACGAACTACGAACGGACGGCCGATGTTGAGGACATCCGTCCGGCAGGCGCCAACGGAACGCCTGAGAATCTCCTGATCGAAAACATCGGCGTGCCGATCACGATGGAATTCTCCTATACCTACAAGCGTACCCTCAAGGAATGGCAGGAGGCACTGGAAGGCGGCGATACGCTGCTGACACCGTACTCCCCCAGAAAGCTCGAGTTCAAAAACTCGACGATCGGCGAGGCAAGCTTCCCGTCCGGCACACAGATGGTGCTGGTGGATGTCAACCGCAACAGTAAGGCATACTACCTCAACAGTTTGACAACGGCGGCCTTCTCGGCACCGGATTCCAATAAGATGAGCTACCTGAACCTGAATGCGTTCAAGGCATCTGACGGAACAACGGGCTTCACGCCTCTGACCTTCTGCGATCTGCTGGTTGTGACGGCAGTCCCGGATAACAACGGTCTGTTCGTCAGCACAAGTGATACCTGTGTGACCGGCGATCCGACAGTCATCGACAATTCCGGCGGTTCCCAGGACGGAAAGGGCTTCCGGCTGTACGAAGCAAACGACAGTGACAGTGTACAGCGCTATACCGTCACGCTGGCCTATCCTAATGGTGTAACGGAGCTGACAGAGCATTACTTCCTGACGATCTACACACCGTCTCCTGACCTGACGGATGATAACCGTGATAAGACGGTCTACCATTATGAGATCGGCACCAAGAGCGCCCTGACAGACAATGGCGTGCCGTACCCGTCGAAGGTCACAACGAATGTGAACCAGAGATCGGATCTGTATCTCGGTGAGATCTATGACAATCAGGTCGAGATCCTCAGCCTTTCCGATCCGACCCAGATCACAGCCAGCAGCAGCACGATCACAGCACAGCTCAAGGCGACGATCACACTGACAGAAGCTGGCGAGCTGACAGTTCTTTCCAACCTCGACAAGGCGGAGCTGTACCAGAGCTTCCTGATCAAGCTGAATAAGTTCAACCAGAATCAGTCCAAGAGTGAGGTCGGCATCCTTGCCGAGCATATCCAGGTTTCCCCCTCTGACGGTGAGATCGGAACATCCGACCAGATGTCCCCGGTGGCACTGACATGGTCCGGCAACTCCAACTTCATTGAGGTCAAGTCGAACCAGTCGCTGTCCGGCATCATCCAGACCAATACGAATGCCAATAAGGCAACGCTCATTACTGCGACCGTTGCGATGAGCTTCGACCCGACAACGGATGACATCGCCAACCAGTTCTATGGTCAGCCTGTGGCTTCCGAGAAGGGTACTGTCGTATGGGCCTATTCCAATATCGCATCCGCCAACGCACAGACTGCGTACAGCGAGGTATACGATAAGGAAGAAAGCACCAAGATCTACTACACTGCGGATACGCAGGAAGCTGCGCTTACCTATACCACAAGAACAGTCGCAGGCAAGGGCGATCTGCCGCAGCTTGGCATCAACCGCAAGGACAGCAATGAACCGATGACGTCTGTCATCCTAACACAGGCGAACTACGGCATCGGCAACTGCCTGACGGCCGCCAGTGAATGTGACTACATCCGCTGCCGGATCACGCTGTCCCGAAAGCAGAACGATGCTTCCTACACATCGCCGCTTGTTCTGTCGGATTATCTGACGAACATCGGTTTCAACAAGACGCCGGTCAACACCAGCATCTCGCCTAACGAGTGGGTATATGTGTTCCGCAAGAGTGACTTCGCGTTGGAAAACAATATCTACAGCATCCCGATCGACGTTACCGTCATCTCTGGTGAAGCCTTTGAGGCGCAGAATGATACGTTCGGTCAGCCCAAGCTCTATTCCAACTATAAGATCACGCTGAATGTTTCGCTGCAGGATACCGATGACACAGACACAGCCGACAACTCCGTGACCCTTGCGAACGACTATCTGATCTACACCCATGCAAAGCTTTTCACCGGCCGTATTATTCCGGCAGAGTGATGGTTCCCATGATACCGCAGCAAGCCTCCGGCAGCAATGCCGGAGGCTTTGGTTTTTTCTGTGCATCATCGTAAATCGGATACAAAACGCCCCCAGAAGCGTGATCCGTTCAAGGATCTGTCTCCCGGGGGCGTTTTGTGTTTCAGTTGAGCAGCGCCCGCTTCATCAGGGCAAGGTCGAAGATGTCGAGGCTGTCGTCTGCGGAGAAGTCCGCCGCCTTCCAGTCGGAAAGGTGCGTGTCCGGCACGGCCAGCAGCCATTTCTGCATCAGCACCACATCGGAGACATCAAATGCGCCGTCGGCATTCACATCGCCGGACGGTGCTGTCTGGATCCCGTCAGCCTGGTAGTGGATCACGGCATCTCCGAGCGCGTCATTCCCGTCTGCAACGGCGATGGCCTGCCACTGTTCTTCTGTTCCGGCATAGTAAATATCCGTGAGGTTGGTGCATTGGTAGAAGGCGTTCTCGCCGATGGAGGCCAGAGAAGCCGGCAGGTAGATCTTTTGCAGATCGTTCTGATAGAATGCGCCCTTGCCGATGGTCGTGATGGTATCCGGGAGCGTGACCGTCTCCGGCTGGATGAATTCCCATTTCATAAATGCGAAGTACTTGGCGTTGGCGCCGTGGAGCTGCCACTGCTGAAAAGCCCAGTTCCCGATCTCCGTCACAGTCTTTCCGCCGATGGTTTCCGGCACGATGACCTCGGTATCGAATCCGGCATAGGTGCGGGCACTGATAGTGCCGTCCTCGTGCTCCTGGATCCGGTACGGTGCTTCCTCCAGGGGGATAATGTAGTACTGCACAGCGGAATCGTCGGAAAAACCGGCATCTGCAAGATAGATACAGCCGTCTGCGAGGATCTGCGCACAGATGTGCTGGGCGCCGTAGAAAGGCGGTGCCGGGTCGCGGGAAGCATCGTGGTAGACGGCTTTCAGCCCTGCGAGATCAGCAAGGTGGACGATCATATCAGTCGAGGCCCAGCAGTCGCCGCAGCCGTCCTGCAAAAGGGATTCATAGGTGTGGCCGTTTCCGTCATAGGGGTAGGTATCGCCGACATATTTCGTGATCGCCTCGACCTTTTCGGCATCGGTCATCTCTTCGGTCAGGATGCTGTCAAGGATCTCCTGGAGTTCAGCCGTGTGGCTCGCAGCCTGTGCGCGGACAGGGGTCAGCATCAGCAGGCCGGCGGTCAGAAATGCAGCGATGCGCTTGCACGCTCGGACAGGTGTATAAGTCATAGCGGTACCTCCTTTGCATGTTCCCGGATCCGTGAGACGGATCAAAGCGGTTTCTCAGGCGGATGCGGCCTTTTCCTGTCTTCTATTATAGCACAAACGGGCTCTTTTTTCAAGATTCTTCTTGCGGATCTGCATTTTTTGCCTCCGGACGTGCAAAAATACATGGTTTTTGTACCTTGTATGAAAGGGGGCAAGCATGAAGTATCTGAAGTCAGAAACGAGAAGGAGGATGAAGGGTGAATTACAGTATCATTGAGAAAAGACCGACACAGATCACGGAGGGCGTGATGCACTATATCGTGACGCTTTGCTGCGATACGGCAGCGGATGTGCCGGAGCCGGAGGACAACTGGGATGCAGGCAGCATCGCGCAGATCTGCGACCCGCATGGTTATTGCATCCTGAACAGTGAAGGCGTGTGGAAGTGATGGCGGGGGATAGCAGCGGAGGACGATACGCTGACGATCGCAGGCATATGGATCATATGTGCCGGCGAACCGAGAGCTGTATGAGATGATCTTAGCGCTCCAGACCTGATGCCAGATGAAAAAAGATCCTGAAAGCACCTGCTTTCAGGATCTTTTGTGTGATATGTCAAAGTCTGTCGGTCTCCTCGAAGGGGACTTCTTCGGAGCTGACGAGGGTGTAATTCTCGGTCTCGTATTCGCAGCGCAGGAAGATGTAGCGGCCGTTGTCGTAGTCGTATTTCTGCACACAGACGCTGAACCGGGTGCCGTCCTCCGAATAGGTACCATAGACATCCGAGGAGGTGAAGCCCTTCGGGAAGAAGACCTTCTTCGTGATCTCGAATGTTTTGAGCGAGATGACCCAGAAGCACCGTCCCATGCCGACCACGGCCATTTCGGATTCATCCGCCTTGACATCGCCGGCGCGGAGGTTCGTCATGCCCTTGACGGGGGCGAGATCCTCCTTGGTCTGACGGTCGATGAAGACCACGCGGGCGGTCTTGACGCCGATGACATAGTGATCCGTGATGATGACGCTGAGCGCTTCGCCTTCCGGGGTGACGACACGCCGCCAGTGACCCTTCGGGAGGTCGTGCTCCTTGGGGTAGTACGGCGACTCCTGCCATTTCCGCTGCAATTCCATCATGCCCATCAGCATTTCTTCTCCGCTCATAAGTTCCATGACCGTGCCTCCTTTTACAGATCTCTGTGACGTGGATAGATGATCGAGGCTTGCCCCCTCCGCCGCCATTCGGCGGCACCTCCCCCATCGGGGGAGGTGTGGTTTTTTAAGGGGCTGCGCCCCTTAACCCGCTTCCATTTTTGTTTTGGGGAGCCGGATCACTGCTTCTGCTTTCCCATCATCTCCTCGAGGTCGTGGGAGATCATGGCGAGCGATACGGCAAGGTTCTCGTTATGTATGATGATGTTCTCCGGTACCTCGAGATGCGCCGTGGAGAAGTTCCAGATCGCGAGGATGCCGTTTTGCAGCATCAGGTCACAGAGCATCTGGGCGTGTTCCGGGCTGGTCGTCAGGATGCCGATACGGGCGCCCTGCTGCTGACAGACGGCGGGGAAATCCCGGATGTCATAGATATGCACGTCGCCGATGCGGCCGCCGATCTTGGTGGGGTCGTTGTCGAATGCCGCCACGATGCGCATGCCGCATTCCTCAAAGCCCTTGAACGAAAGCAGCGCACCGCCGAGCCGGCCGACACCGATCAGGACGGCTTCCTTGGTGCTGCGGTAGCCGAGGAAATCCTCTAAATCGGCGATCAGCTCTTCGACGGCATAGCCCATTTTGGGTCTGCCGCCGCTGCTGCTGGCCGCGGAGAGATCCTTGCGCACCTGCACCTCGTTCAGGCCAAGTGCCGCTGCAACGGCGGTGGCGGAGATGGTGCGGGTCGAGGGCGGAAGGGTTTTCAGATAGCTCAGGTAGACCGGCAGGCGCCGGAGACTGGGCTTGGAGATGTTAGTTTTATCCATGGAGATGCCTCCTTATGTAGTCATAGCTCATACACGCGCAGCTCACAGTTGCCCATGAAGAAGTGCATGAACCTGTCAAGTGTCATGTCGTGGAAATAGCTGTCGATCACGCGGCAGATACCGCCGTGGCAGACAAGCAGGACATTTTCGTCCGGGTACTGCGCCTTCACATCGTCAATGACATTGTAGGCGCGCTGGACGATCTGGAAGACGGATTCGCCGCCGGGCATCTTGCAGCCCCATGCCGCCTTTGCCTCGGAGAAGCCGGGCGTTTTGCGGCTCTTGCCTTCAAACGCGCCGTAATCCCATTCCCGCAGGCGCTCGTCCGTCTGCACCGGGATGCCGATGCGGCGGGAGACGGCCTGTGCGGTCATCTGGGCGCGCTGCATCGGGGATGCGATGATGCGGTCGATGTCGCCCGCTTCGGCACAGCGCTCCGCAAGCAGCTCTGCCTGCCGGAGCCCCTCCGGCGCAAGCGCAATATCTGTAATGCCGCTGACTCGTTCGGCGGCGTTCCATTCTGTCTCGCCGTGGCGGGTGACATAGAGCTTCATGAATTACCTCCCGGGAAAGAATTGCGTCAGGTACAGGATCACACCATAGACTGCTGCCGCCGTACAGCCGTAGAGGATGACGGGGCCTGCGATGGTGAAGATCTTGGTGCCGATGCCGAGGACATAGCCCTCGGTCTTGGCTTCGATGGCGGCGGATGTGACGGCATTGGCAAAGCCGGTGATGGGCACGAGCGTCCCGGCGCCTGCATGGCGGGCGAGGCGCTCATACAGCCCGAAGCCTGTGAGCACGGCGCTGCATGCGACAAGCGTCACCGACGTCCACGCGGCGGCGGCATCCTGCGTCAGGCCGAGCTGCATAAAACCCGTCAGCAGGAGCTGTCCGATCACGCAGATTAGCCCGCCTGTGAGGAACGCCACGGAGATATTGACCGCCGATCTTGAGGGCGGTTCCGCCTTGGACGTCATGGTCTGGTACATGGCTGGGGTCACTTTCATAGCAAATCGCTCCTTTGCGTTTTCTGAAAGGATGCCCCGTTTTGCACATATCATACAAAGTTTTTTGAAACTTTCGCAAAAAATCTTGCCAATTCTGGATTTTTGTGTTATGATATAAGTATACCATATTTCAGAGAAAGATGCAAGGGGTTTACTGATCCGAAAGATGCAATTCCTTTATAGCAGGCGGGGGACGGTTCGCTTTGGGGAGCCGGTCTGCTGGAATACTCTACAAGAACGGAGGATGTAACATGAAATTGCTGGTTGTAGAAGATGAAGTGGCGCGGGCAGAGGCGCTCAGTGAGATCCTGAAACGAAATAAGTACGTCGTGGACACGGTCTATGACGGTGAGGATGGTCTGGCCTACGGGCTGACCGACATCTATGACTGCATCATCCTGGACATCATGCTGCCGAAGATGAACGGCATTGACGTCCTGAAAACACTGCGCAAGCGGCACATCAGCACGCCCGTTTTGCTGCTGACGGCCAAATCCGATACCGAGGACAAGATCAACGGCCTCGACAGCGGCGCGGACGACTACCTGACAAAGCCCTTTGTCAGCGGCGAGCTGCTGGCACGGGTGCGCTCCCTGACACGCCGCAAGGGCGAGGTCGTGACCGATGAATTCACCTTCGGGGACATTGCCCTCAACAAATCCACCTTCTCACTCAGCCGCGAGGGGCAGTTCGTCAAGCTCAGCCTGAAGGAGTACCAGATCATGGAGCTGCTCATCGCCAACCCGAAGCAGCTCATCCCGAAGGAGCGCTTCATCGAGAAGATCTGGGGCTATGAGAGCGACGTGGAATACAACAACGTCGAGGTCTATATCTCCTTCCTGCGCAAGAAGCTCAGCGCGATCGGTTCGTCCGTCATCATCAAGACCGCCCGCGGGATCGGGTACTATCTGGAAGGCGGGGACGCATCGTGAAAAATTTCCCGGATCTGAAACAGATCAAGACATGGGTGCAGGATTTCCGCCGGGATGTCATCCGTATGATGCGCCTGCGGTTCATTCTCACGGCGATGGCGATTTTGATCGTGGTGTTCATCATCATGCTGACTTCGATCAATATGATCATGCAGACGGTCAGCCAGTCGCAATCCATGCAGCTCCTCGAGCAGATCGCAGCGAGCGAGCGTTATAATACCCTCGATAATCAGCCGCCCGGCGGGATGAACGAGGATATGCCGCCGGAAAAGCCGAACGGCACCGATCCGCCGCCCGACATGCCGCAGGATATGACGGTGCAGGATGGCGCGGCGGTCTCCACGGCGCATTTTACCAATGCTGCCAATATCGTGCGTCTCGACGATACCGGCGGGGACGCACAGGACTGGGGTCAGGACTGGGGCAATGCCTGGGGAAACGCACAGGACTGGGGCAATGCCTGGGGAAATGCGCAGGACTGGGGCAATGCCTGGGGAAATGCACAGGACTGGAACAACAACTGGGGCAACTATGATTGGGGCTCCTATGACTGGGGGACGTATGACTGGGGCGTTTCAGGCTGGGGCAATCCGCAGCAGCCCCAGGAACAGCAGCCACAGCAGCAACAGCCGCAGGAACAGCAGCCGCAGGATCCACAGCCGCAACAGCCGCAGCAGCAGAACCCCGGACGGGGTAACTGGGGCGATTGGGGCAACTGGGGTAACTGGGGCGAACAGGGCGGCCGGTGGCCGCAGCAGGACCCGCAGAAGCCGTCCGAGAACGAGCCGCCGGAAGAGCAGCATCGTCCCGACGATGGCGCAGAACCGGTGCCGCCGGAGAGCGGCGAGCAGCCGGAGTCTACGGAAAAGCCTGCCGAAACGGAACAACCGAAGCAGCCTGCACAGACCAATCCGCCGCAGACACAGGCACCCCGGACGCCGGAAACTGCCGCGCCGGAGACCGAAACGGAGACAGACCCTACCGATCCGGTGACACAGCCTCCCACCAGAGAGAACACGCCGGAGCCGCGGGAGCCGAGACCTGACCGGTGGAACGTGCTGGTAACGATCGACCACTTTGCCATCATGGCGGATGCGGACGGGAACTATCTCGGGCTGCGCAACACCGAGGACTACACGGATGAGCAGGCACAGACGATTTTGGCCGGCATCCTTGCTTCCGGTAAAGAGAAGGGCATGTACGGCTGGTTGCAGTACTGCCGCGCCGAAAAGGGATACGGCACGCTGCTGGTCATCACAGACAAGACCTCCGACCAGGGCTTGCTGAACAATCTGTTCCGGTTGACGGTGGCTGTGGGCATTTTCATGCTTCTCGTGCTGCTGGTCATTTTGATCTTCCTCTCCAAGAAGATCACTGACCCGGTACAGTCGGCCTTCACACGGCAGAAGCAGTTCGTCTCCGATGCCGGACACGAGCTGAAAACGCCGATCGCCGTACTGACCGCCAATGCGGATGTTTTGCAGGATGAGATCGGCGAGAACCGCTGGCTCGGCTATATGCAGGAGCAGATCGGGCGGATGGATCAGCTTGTCGGCGACCTGCTGCGGCTTGCCAGAATGGACAACGCGACGCAGGAATACACCTTCGAGGACTTTGACCTGTCGATGGCAGTTGCCTCCACGACACTGCCGTTTGAGAGTGCCGCCTTCGAGCAGCACCGCAACCTCGAAATGGACGTGCAGCCCGGTGTGATCTACCACGGCAGCGAGCAGCATATCCGGCAGCTCTGCGCTATCTTCATCGACAATGCCATCAAGTATTCCAACGAGAACGGCATGATCAAGGTCACGCTCCTCAAGCGCGGCGATCACTGCATCCTCGAATTCTACAACACCGGCTGTGAGATCTCGCAGTCGGAGACGGAGCGCATCTTCGAGCGCTTCTACCGCGGCGACAAGGCGCGGAACAACAAGGGCAAGAGCGGCTACGGCCTGGGTCTTGCCATCGCCAAGAGCATCATGGACGTGCATCGGATCCGCTTCCAGGTCACCTGCGAACAGGGACGCTGGATCCGTTTCCTGCTGACGATGTAAGGTATCTGCGCAAGAGCCCCCGGAGCTTCCGGGGGCTTTTTGCATTATGATTGACAATACAGGCCGGATACGGCTTGTTTTTTTCGTTTTCTACAAATTTGACAGCTTCCATTTGTTAGGTATTGACAATGCACAATGGCGGGTGTATAATAGTCATGTATGAAAAAATCCCGAACAAATATTACGGAGGCTGAAAATGGAAAACAAAAACGAACGTAATCTGAATATCACCTTGAAAAACGAGGAGACAGATAAAGAAGAGATCATCATTTCGTTCACCTCGATCATAAAGCAGCTCAAGCGGTTTCTGGCGATCTGGCTGGTGGTCGCGATCGTGGTCGGCATTCTGATCCCTGTGGGCACGGCTGTCTTTACGGCTGACCAGCACAAGAATCTGTCAGCGCTTGTCAGCTTCAACTACAACGGCATCGAAAAGGGCCTTGCACCGGATGGCAGCCAGTTCGACATCAACACCCTGAAAAACCCGAACGTCATCCAGGCAGCGCTGGAGTCGCAGGGACTTCCGCTCGATTCTCTCGAGGCGATCCGCCGGAGCATCAGCATCGAAGGTGTTATCCCGTCCAACGCCATCGACCGCATCACCATGTACAAGAGCATTTACGACCAGGGCAACCTGAACGCCGGTGAGCGTATGCTGGATGTATCCTATTTCCCGACACAGTACGAGCTCACCTTCAACTACTCCACCTCCGGGCTGGACGGCAAAACAGCAGTAGCTGTTTTCCAGGCGATCCTGGACAACTACAAGGTATATTTCTTCAAGGAGTATGGCTTTAACCAGGCACTCGGCAGTTCTGTCAAAGCGCTGAAGTATACCGACTATGATTATGCTGAGGCTGTGGATGTGTTCAGCGATACGATCTCCAAGATGCAGTCCTATGTGAACAACCTCAACAAGGAGGATACCGTCCGTTTCCGTTCTACCGCAACAGGTTTCACCTTTGCCGATCTTTCCAACTCCCTCAGCACACTCAAAAATGTGGATCTGGACAAGATCTCCTCTTACATCACGGTCAACAATGTTACGAAGGACAAGAGCGCACTGCTTGATTATTATAATTACCGCATTGAGACACTGATCCGTGAACGCACCGTTGCCAGCGACAACCTGGATGCCATCAACAGCGCGATCGAAACCTATGAAAAGAGCGTTACGATCGTTTACGGCGAGGGTCAGGATCCGAAGGAATATTCCCAGAACTCCACAGAGTACGATGACCTGTTCAAGAAGAAGATCGAGGCGCAGAACACCCTTTCCTCCAAGACACAGGCGATCAATATGTACCAGCAGCGCGTCAACACCCTCAAGGGCAATGCAAGTGCTTCTCAGGAAAAGATCGACAGAGTGGAGCGGGAGCTCGCTGCACTTGACGAAAAGGTCAATGAGATGCTGGATCTCACCAATGCCACAGCCAATGAGTATTACGAGACAGCATATCTCAGCAACGCTTATACCGTTCTGGTGCCGCCGAGCACTTCTGCTCTGAATACCACCAAGAATGTCCTGAAGTCTGCCATGGAGACTCTGATGATCGCGGAAGCGCTGATCCTTGTATGCTATATCTTAGTTGCATTCGGCACTGCACTGATCACCGACAACAGAAAAGCGCGTGCGGCAAGAAGAAAAGTTGCGGATTCTGACGATGATGATTCTGAGGATGAGCCCGAAGAGGACGCTGCCGAAACCGCGGAAGAAACTGATGCTGAAAAGAAGCACGAGGACAAGAAAAAGAAGAAGTAAACACGAAGCCCCCTCTCGTCGGAGAGGGGGCATTTTTGTACTGTTTTGCGTCAGGAGACGATCATCATGTCGAGATCGACATTGCCGTTGATGCCCGGCACCTGTCCGGTGTTGGACTGTTGCCAGATGGTGTAGCCGGTGTAGTCGATGGTCTTGTCATATCTGGCCGCCCAGATGATCCGGTCTTCCGTGTCCCAGACGCCGTCCAGTGGCCGGAGACTGCTGTAGAGCATCGTTTCATAGCCGTGCTCGGCAAGGCGCTCTGCAAAGGCGTTGTAGGTCTCGTTGAGCTCGTGGAAGTTGATGCCGTACTGCTGGAACTTCTGCCAGCTCTCCCAGTCGAAGGCCACCGGGAGCTGCGTCTGCACCCCGGAAGCGGCGATCTCCTTGACGATCCAGTCCGCCTGCTTGCGGGCAGTCGCAGGATCGGTCGCCGTGGAGTTGAAGTACACGCCGACATCGAGACCGGCGGCGGAGGCATTCTTGATATTCTCATAATACCGCTCATCCCGCGACATGCCGGTGCTGCCGTAGCCGCAGCGGATCATGGTGAAGCTCACGCCGGCTGCACGGACAGTCGGCCAGTCTACCTTGGACTGCCACTTGGAGACGTCGATGCCGAACCGGAGGTTATCTGCGGCAAAGGTCTCGGTGAATTCCGCAAAGGTCTCCTGCGGCTTGGAGGGCGCGGCGGGGATCTTGTCGGCGACGGTGACGTTCACCGTCCAGGTCGTCGAGTTCCCGGAGGCATCCGTCAGCGTTGCTTCGATCGGGTACACGCCGGGGGTGCGGGTGTTTACCTCGCCCGTGTAGGTCAGCACCGGCGAGCGGTCGTAGTTGTCGCCATAGCCGATCTGATCCTCGATGTTGAATGTCCCTCCGGTCTTGACGGCGGCAAATTCGCCGTTGTTGATGGCGGCGGGCGGCGTCGTGTCGGCGACATGGTATTGCAGCGTGACTGTCTGCTCTGTGCCGTCGAACCGGCAGGGGATCTCTGCGGTGAAGTCGCCGAGGGTATCCGTCGGAAAGCTCATCTCCGGGTCGGTCAGCTCGGCAGTGGTGTCCGTGACGAGCGTCGCCGCCGTGAGCTTCTCATAGACCTCGACCGTCTCGTGGCCGTTCATGAACAGCGGCTCGGTCTCCGGCTCTGTGGTGGGTTCGGTCGGGGGGGCGGTCGGCGGTTCGGTGGTCGGCTCCGTTACAGGCTCGGTGTCACCGGGCATGGACGCCTGTTCCAGCGTCACCGTATCCGATGCCTCCGGCACAGTCATGGGTGCCTGCCCGCAGGCTGTCAGCAGCACGCTGCACAGCAGGGGCACAAACAGGACACTTCGTTTCATGCGGTCGCTCCTTTCATTTTGGAAAGGAGCCCTGAAACTGCTTTCAGAGCTCCCGGTTTTAATAGGGTACCTCTAAAAACGATGTTTTCAGAGGCGGGGTGTGGGGTGGAGCCCCACACCTAAGCCGTTTTGCATATCAGAAATAATACTTCCCGTTCTCGCGCGTGATGATGCCTGCCGCAAGGAGATTTTCAAGCTTGATGCGGGTGCGGCTGTCGGAATGGGTGCGCAGCTCGCGGGTCATGGCCTTCTCGGAGATGCAGCCGCCGTGGTCGGCTAAGATCTCGAACACGCTGCCGAGCTGGTCGATCACCCGGCGGGACGATCTCTCCGGCACGAAAAACAGCAGGCTCCGCAGGTCGGGCTCCATGGTGCGGAACAGATCGCGCGCGCAGTGCTTGTTGCCGACCACTGCGAAGGAGGCATCGTCGTACATGCCCTCGCACTGGAGCTGGTCGGTGATGCTGTTGAGCTCGCGCTGCATCCGCTCCTCGGAGAACAGGCATCCTGCCTGCAAAAGGAGCTCGGCGCGCTCGGAGAGCATCCCGTTCTGCACCAGCATCTGCTCGGGGCCGTCGCTGGTCAGCAGGAAGGCGCCGATATGGCCGCAGCCTCTGCCGAAGTTGTATTCCGTATCCGGGATGGTCACAAAGGTCGTGTAGTTCAGGGCAATGGTGTGCAGATACTGCGACAGGATGCGGCAGCCTGACTTCGGATCCCATGCAGCGATCAGCCCGTCGCCCACATGGAAGAACAGATAGCGTCCGTCCGGTGCCAGTGCGGCACAGAGCATCGTGCAGGCCAAAGACTGCACGGAGCATTCGAGCTCGCCGGCCTTGCGGCGGACAGCGGCTCTTGCTTCCTCCAGGAGATTCTCGGCGGCATGATCCTCGGGCATCTCGTAGAACTGGTCGAACATCCCGATGAGCGTGGGGAGCACGGCCTCTGCGACTGCCTCTGCGCCCTCGCGGGCGTAGGTGCAGGAGCCTGCGCCGTCACACAGCACCGCGCCGGTCACGCCAGTATCCGGGTCGCAGCCCGTGACAACGTGATCCTCGCAGGACTTGCCGCGCTCCGTATGCGCCGTACCTGTCCGGCTATAGCTGCTGTGCTTGAATACCGCCTGTTTCTTTGTCATGTGTTGTCTCACCTCCCGGGTCATGGATCTGCCGTGTACAGTTGTGCTTTTATATTGTAGCACAGTTTGGAGGTAATGTCAAGCGGAGAGATCATGGGAGATCCTGGCAAAAAAGAACCCCGGAGAGAACTCCGGGGAGAGCGGCAGGGTCATATCACATCTCCGAACATCCATTCATGGAACTTTTCAGTGATCGGATTTGTACTCACGATCATGCCGATGCAGGCGATCAGGTAGGTAGAGCACCATTCTGCGGCTTCGGCGAGGATGAATCCGACGATGAGGATCCAGATCGCATCCGGGGAAACGTTCATTAGTCCCACAACGATGAAGTAGAACAGGAACGGGGCGCCGAGCGAAAGGGAGTAATGGATGATCACAAAGAGACCGTCACACAGCAGGAAGACGATTGTGGCAACGCCGCTGATGATGCAGAAGATCTTCAGGCCGAAGGATACGACCAAGATCTTCACCAGGAAATAGCAGCCGAACAGCGCAAAGATGAAAAGCGCACTGTCGAGCAGATACTCGCCGGTCAGCCTCAGCAGGAGCGGGCATAAGAGGCGTGTCTCACACAGGATCTTGTTCGAGATCGCCTTTCCGATGCCTGCGAAGAAATAGACCCACATCCGGATCGCAAGGACTGCGAGGAACTGGTATATGGTCGGCATGTGAGACGTGGCGTATTCATAGTATTCTGACGCCGTCTCTACGGGAGGATTGAGCAGCGGATAGTCGATCACTTCATACAGGGCTTGTTTCAGTGCATTGAAGTCCAGATAGGCCGAAAACAGGATCTCGACCAGCGGATTGGTCTCCTCACCCTCCCACTGTGCACAGTAGGTCGATAGCAGGAACGCTGCACAGAAAAGGACGATGGCAACAATGATAAAAATGAATTTGCGGAAAATAGAATCAGATTCCATAAAAGTCGCCTCCTTCAATTGTCGGATCAGAATGTCTGTACCGTCATTATAACATAACTTTTGAACAGAATTGTAGAAGAATTGTAGAGAAAATGTAGACAAAATGAAAAATATAGTGCAAAAGAAAAGGCACTTTGTCTGCGCGGGACTTTCGGATTTCCAACCTTCACATCTTGAAATTTTCAGAAAGATATGGTATAATAGTAAGGCGATACCACACTGAGCCATCAGGCGGCCTTTGTGCGGTGTTGCCTAAAGCAGTCTGCGGGAAGGCGGGCGCTAAGGAGGCTATGTATGACAATATTGCTGATATGCGGGATCCTGTGCATCATCGGAGCGGCTGTTCTGGCGGTGATGGCGTTCCTGCCGGGAGGGTTCTCGCTCCCCGTCCTGCAACGGAAAACAGATGCCGAACCGGTCGTTGGCGGCGGCGGGTACTATGTCCTCGAGGTCGAGGGCATGGATTCCACCGAGCAGGTCGCGGCGGTGGAGGCTGCACTGGCACAATTTGAGACCATGACATCCGAAACAGACCCCGGCGAGGGGACTGTGGTGATCCGCTATAACGGCGACCCCGATCTTTCCGTCCTTGCGGCCATCAAGAAGGCCGTGGAGGAAACCGGCTGCGTCGTCCGGTCGATCGAGTAATTATAGAAGCTCTGCACCGATTGGAAATGCAGCACTTCTGAAAAAAATGGCTATTTGTGGGGCTGTGCCCCACACCCCATGTACTGATTATTTCATAAATCAGTACCCTTATCAGAAAGGAGTGATCCGGCGTGACAGATCCGCAGCTTGCGGCACTCCCGGAAACTGAAGAATGCATCCGCACCGTGCGGGAATGGCTCGCACAGCGCCCCGAGCAGCCGCTTGCCTATCTGCACAGCTTTGGCTGTCAGCTCAATGTGGCGGACGGCGAGAAGCTCACAGGTCTGCTCGAAGCGATGGGCTACGGCATGACCGGCGACCCGGCGGAGGCTTCCCTCATCCTGTACAATACCTGCGCCGTGCGGGAAAATGCCGAAGATCGGGTCTTCGGCACGCTCGGCAGCATCAAGCACCTCAAGACCGCCAATCCCGGCCTGATCCTCTGTGTGACCGGCTGCATGACGGCACAGGAGAGCGTGGCGGAGAAGCTGCGGCGCTCCTACCCTTACGTGGACATCGTGCTCGGCTCGTCTGCCGTGCAGCGCCTGCCGCAGATGCTCTATGCGAAGATGCATGGCCAGCGCCATGCCTACGATACCGAGACCTATACCGACATCCCCGAGGGCGTTCCGACCCGCCGGGAAAGCAGCTTCAAGGCAGCCGTGCCGATCATGTACGGCTGCAACAATTTCTGCACCTACTGCATCGTGCCCTACGTGCGCGGCAGGGAGCGCAGCCGCACACAGGCGGCGATCCTCGCGGAGGTACGGGAGCTGGTCGGAGCCGGCTACAAGGAGATCATGCTCCTCGGGCAGAATGTCAATTCCTTCACGCCGGCGGACGGGACGGACTTCCCGGGGCTGCTGCGGGAGATCGACAAGATCCCGGGCGACTTCTGGATCCGGTTCATGTCCTCGCATCCGAAGGACGCCACGCCGGCGCTGATGGATGCCATCCTCGAGTGCAAGCATGTGGCAAAGCACCTGCATCTGCCGGTGCAGTCGGGGAGCAATGACGTGCTCCAGCGCATGAACCGGCGCTATACCGTGGAGAAATACCTCTCGCAGGTGGACTATATCCGCTCGAAATGCCCGGATTTCTCGCTGACGACCGACCTGATCGTCGGCTTCCCGGACGAGAGCGAGGCGGATTTTGAAGCGACGCTGGAGCTTGTATCTCGTGTGCGCTTCGACAACATGTATTCCTTCATCTATTCCAAGCGCACCGGCACGAAGGCCGCCCTGATGGACGATCCCGTGACGGATGCGGAGAAGAGTGCCCGGATGCAGCGGCTGCTTGCGTTGCAGCGGGAGATCGCCGTGGAGAACAACAAGCGCTTTGTCGGCAGGACGCTGCGCGTTTTAGTGGACGGCGAGAGCAAGAAACGCCCCGGCTGCATCACCGGACGCAGCTCGGAGAATATGCTGGTGGAATTTACCGGCGACGCTGCTCTGATCGGCAGCTTTGTGGATGTGGAGATCACCGAAAGCCACAGCGGCGCATTATCCGGCGTACTAACAAACTAATGCGTACTTCTTCCCCGCCGCAGGCGGGGAAGAAGTACGGTGAATAGCCGTTTTGATACCGGCAAAACGATTTATCATTGATCCGAATCGAAAGGAGAACCACTATGGATATCATCGAAATGACCCGTGAACTCGGCAAAGCCATCCAGCAGGATGATCGCTATCTTGCGTATATGCTGGCACGTCAGGCAAATGACGAGGACGAGCAGCTCCAGAACCTCATCAAGGGGTTCAACAACACCCGCGTACAGCTCCAGATGGAGATCGCCAAGCCCGACAAGGACGACGACAAGGTACAGGAGCTCAACGAGTCCATCAAGTCCAGCTACAAGCTCATCATGGACAATCCGCGCATGATCGCCTACAATGCCGCCAAGACCGGCTTTGACGAGCTGATGAGCCAGATCAATACCGTCATCTCCATGTCCTCTAACGGCGTGGATCCGGACAGCATCGACGTGACGACCGCTTCGTGCAGCGGTGACTGCGGCTCCTGCGGCGGGTGCCATTGAGATCAGTTTATAAAAGCACATAAACCGTCCTGCTGCGAAAAATGATGTGGGTGCAGGGCGGTCACCGCCCTGCCGAGGGTGGTTTAGGAGGGGCAGATGCCAGCGGGGGCTCCCCGCCCCCTCCTAAGTCGGCGTGAGCCGACTGTATAAAGAGAAAAGGCGGTAGAAACATGGCACTCGAACTAAAGGACATCCAGCGGGAACAGCTTTCCCCGATGATGCAGCAATACTACGACACCAAGCAGAAATATGCCCATTGCGTGCTGTTTTACCGGCTCGGGGATTTCTATGAGATGTTCTTTGACGATGCCATCCGGGTGTCCAGAGAACTCGAGCTGACGCTGACGGGCAGGGACTGCGGTCTCGAGGAGCGTGCGCCCATGTGCGGCGTTCCGTATCACTCTGTCAATACTTATATCGAAAAACTGATTGAAAAGGGTTATAAAGTTGCCATCTGTGAAC
>JAGADP010000302.1 GCA_017828885.1 Oscillospiraceae bacterium
ATGGATCTGCCGGTGCAGGAGCGCAGGGCATTTGTCAGAGCGATGACGGAGAGCGGCGCGGTCATGCTCCACAACCGGAGCATCCGCTTCGGGGAGCTGTACCTCACGGGACTGACGCTGCCGGGGCATGTGTATGTCAATCCGCGGGGCGGCTATACCAATCTTTCCACCATCTCACACGATATGGTGGAAAACACCCTCGGCGGCTGTGAGGGACACCCGCATGTGCTGCTGGCGCACTCCCCGCTCGGGCTCCCGGCCTACGGACAGTGGGGTGCAGATGTGATCCTTTCGGGGCATATCCACGGTGGTATCGTGCGCATCAAGGAGCAGGGGATCCTGTCGCCGGAGCGGCTGTTCTTTCCGCATTTTACAAAGGGACTCTATACCGATCAGGAGACCGGCGCGAAAATGGTGCTGTCGGCCGGCATCGGAAAGCTCCGGTTCAACAATCCGGCGGAGATCATCTGTGTAGATCTGATGCCGGAAAAGAGGTGAAAGCTATGGATTTTCAGATGCAGCTTCCGGCGGCCATTGCCGGTATGACAGAACGGCTGCATGAAAACGGCTATGCGGCCTATTTAGTGGGCGGCTGTGTGCGGGATGCGCTCATCGGCTTGGAGCCGCATGACTATGATATTACGACCGATGCCACGCCGGACGAGATCATTGCCATATTCGGCGAGAAGTGCTGCACCTACTACGGCAGGGCGTTCGGCACGGTCTGCGTGAAACAGAACGGCGAGACCGCCGAGATCACGACCTTCCGGACGGAGGGCGCCTATTCCGATGCACGACACCCGGATACAGTCGCATTCTCCAGGCATGTCGAGGATGACCTGTCACGGCGGGATTTCACCTGCAATGCCATCGCCTACGATCCCCGGACGGGGCTGCTTGACCCGTACCACGGGGCGGAGGATCTGCAAAACGGCATCCTGCGGGCAGTCGGCGTGCCGGCAGACAGATTCCGGGAGGATGCGCTACGGATCCTGCGGGGCATGCGATTCTATGCCCGGTTCGGGCTCGTGCCGGAGCCAAAGACGGAGCAGGCGATGCGGAACGGTGCGCCCGGGCTGGAGATGATCTCGATCGAGCGCGTTTTCACGGAGCTCTGCGGGATGGTGATGGGGGAGCATATCACCGAGGTACTGGTGAAATTCCCGGAGATCCTGGCCGTGCGCATCCCGGAGATCACGCCTTGCATCGGCTTTGACCAGCACAGCCGGTATCATGACTTCACCGTCTGGGAGCACATCGCCCGGACGGTCGGGAATGCCGTGCCGGATCTGACGGTGCGCATTGCCATGCTGCTGCATGACATTGCAAAGCCCGACTGCTTCACGATAGACTACAAGGGCGGGCATTTCAAGGGACATGCGGCGCTCGGCGCAAAGAAGGCGGATGTCATCTTGCAGCGGCTGCGCTGTGACAACAAGATGCGGGAGACGGTGGTGCAGCTTATCTACTGGCACCGAATGACCCCGAAGACAATGCCGCAGGTGCGCCGTTTGCTCGGAACCATGGGCGAGCCGATGTTCCGACAGTACTTAGCGGTGCTCGATGCCGACCGCATCTCCAAAAAGATCGAGACCACGGAATCCCGGCGGAAGATCGACTATGCCGAGGCACTTCTGGCGGAGTGTCTCGAGAAAAAGCTCTGCTGCACCATCAAGGAGCTTGCCATCAGCGGCAATGACCTGAAAACGCTCGGGTATGAGGGGCGCGAGATCGGGAAGATGCTTGAGGTGCTGCTCGAAATGGTGATCGACGAGGAGCTGCCAAATACCAAGGAGGCCCTGATCGGGTTTGCAGCGCCGGTGTGCGGGGAGTAGGGCTGTCATGGATCTGGATGCATTAGCGAGATTTATCAAAAGGCAAAAGGTCGCTTTTATCTGCTCGGTGGATGAGGACGGGTTCCCGAATGTCAAGGCGATGCTGCGGCCGCGAAAGACCGAGGGGCTGCGGGAATTCTACTTCTCCACCAATACCTCCTCCATGCGGGTCGGGCAGTTCCGGCGGGATCCGCACGCCTGTATCTATTTCTACCACAAGGGGCTCATCCGCTATACGGGCGTGATGTTGAAAGGCACGATGGAGGTTCTGACCGATCAGGCCACCAAGGATCTGATCTGGCGCAGGGGTGACACGATGTTCTACAAAGCCGGCGTGACGGATCCGGATTACTGCGTGTTGCGGTTCACGGCGGTCAGCGGGCGGTATTACTGCGATCTGAAGACGGAGAGTTTTCGGATCGAGTGATATGAAATGCTGGTTATGCGATATGGCGGGTAAGGGGCAATCGAAGCACGAAACATGGCTTTATCGGAGAGATGCCCAATAGAAAATCCTACAGGAGGAATCTATGAAATTTCATACATTTGGCAGCAATACAGATCGTGCGATCGTTCTGATACACGGGATGCTGGATCCATGGCAGATGTGGCAGACGGCCATTGATGCCTTTTCGGGGGCCTACTATGTGATCGTGCCGGAGCTCGATGCCCACACGGAGGACGAGGTGAGCCGGTTTGTATCGGTCGAGGACGAAGCAGCGCAGATCCGGCAGTTTCTGCTGGACAATTGCGGCGGCAGCGTCTATGCGATATGCGGCTTGTCGATGGGCGGTCGGATCGCTGCAAGTCTTGCGGCGCTGCCGGGTATCACAACAGAAAACCTGGTGCTGGATGGTGCGCCGCTGCTGCCGATGCCGAAGCTGATGATCGGCATCATGAAGAAAAGCTATGGCACGATCATCCGGAAGTCGAAACAGCGCGATCCTAAGACGCTGGAAAGTGCCAAGCGGGATTTTCTGCCGGAGGCGCTGATACCGGATTTCCTCAAAGTGGCGGATCATATGGAGGAGGATTCTATCTCCAATATGCTCGACAGCATTTTCAGCGGCTATGAATTCCGGCAGCTTCCCTGCAAAATACTGTTTCTGCACGGAACAAAGGGCAATGAGTCTGTCTCGAAGAAGGCTGCTGTCAAAATGAAAGCCGTCAATCCGCAGACGGAGATCCGCTGCTACAAAGGCTATGCCCATGCACAGCTTGCCAGCTTTGAAGCGGAAAAGTGGGTCGGGGAAGTAAAAAGCTTTCTGGAACAGCAGTCATAGCGTGAAAAGGGTCGCAGGGCGGAGCAACGCCCCCTGCACCCTCTTTTTGTGAAATCTGATCACCGTGAAAGTTACTGTTTTTACTTGACATAAACCACAAAATGGGGTATAATAATACTGTATTGCTATATCCGGTCAGGGGTACCGGAAATGCTATTTTCCAGAAAAGAGGGAATTGAACATGAAAAAAGTTGTGATCATCGGCGCAGGCCCTGCCGGCCTGACTGCCGGATTTGAGCTGCTGAAAAAAGCGCCGGAGGAATACAGCGTCACGATCTATGAGGAGTCGGGCGCCATCGGTGGTATCTCCCGTACTGTCAAGTACAAGGGCAACCGCATGGACATCGGCGGTCACCGCTTCTTCTCCAAGGACAAGGAGGTCATGAAGTGGTGGATGGATATGATGCCGCTCCAGGGCAAGCCTTCCTTCGATGACATCGTGCTCGGCAGAGAGAAGACCCTCGCCGAGGAGGGACCGGATCCGGAGACCACCGACCGCGTGATGCTCGTAAGAAACAGAGTTTCCCGTATCTACTACCAGAAGAAGTTCTTTGATTATCCGATCTCCCTGAAATGGCAGACGCTCAAGAACATGGGCTTCACCACGACTGTGGATGCCGGTGTCAGCTACATGGGCTCTGTTGTTTCCAAGCTCCCGGAGGATTCCCTCGAGAACTTCTATATCAACCGCTTCGGCCGCACCCTGTACTCCATGTTCTTCGAGGGCTATACCGAGAAGCTCTGGGGTCGTCATCCGCGTGAGATCTCCGCAGACTGGGGCGCACAGCGTGTCAAGGGGCTTTCCATCGTTGCCATCCTGAAGGATATGTTCGGCAAGGTGACGGGCATCAAGGGCGACAAGGTGGAGACTTCCCTCATCGAGGAGTTCTACTATCCGAAGTACGGCCCGGGTCAGCTCTGGGAGACCACCGCTGACGAGATCCGCAAGATGGGCGGCGAGATCGTGATGAATGCCAAGGTCGTTCGCGTCAATACCAACGGCGAGGACACTGTGGAGAGCATCGTCATCGACCAGAACGGCGTTGAATCCACCGTCAAGGGCGACATCTTCTTCTCCTCCATGCCGGTCAAGGATCTGGTAGAGGCGATGAACGATGTACCGGAGGAGGAGCTGCGCATTGCGTCCGGTCTTCCCTATCGTGACTTCGTGACCATCGGTCTGCTGCTTGACAAGCTCCAGCTCAAGAACGAGACCGACATCCGCACCCTCGGCAACATCGTGCCGGACTGCTGGATCTATGTACAGGACACCGGCGTGAAGATGGGTCGTATCCAGATCTTCAACAACTGGTCGCCCTACATGGTATCCGAGCCGGAGACCAAGGTCTGGATCGGTCTGGAGTACTTCTGCAAGGAAGGCGACAAGTTCTGGAACCTCTCCGACCGTGACTGCATCATGTTCGGTACCGGCGAGCTGGTAAGAATGGGCATCATCGCTCCGACGGCTACCATCTATGCGGCTCACCGCGAGAAGGTCAAGAAGGCATATCCGGCTTACTTCGACACCTACAGCGAGATTGACAAGGTCGTTGACTATCTGAGCAAGTTCGGCAATCTCTGGTGCGTCGGCAGAAACGGCCAGCACCGTTATAACAACATGGATCACTCCATGGCAACTTCCTTTGAGGCTGTCAAGAACATTCTCGCCGGCGTGACGGACAAGACCAATGTATGGAACGTCAACACCGAGCAGGAGTATCACGAGACTGCCAAGGAGGAGACTGTCGAGGAGGAAACCTCCAATGGCTAATGCTCCGGAAAAAAAGCCAAAAACCGCTGTAAAGGAGCCGGAGGAAGCTGTCATCGACCCGAAGAAGCCCTCACCGGCCAAGGCGGCTCCGGAAAAGGAAGCCGGTTTTGTACAGATGTGCCTCGGTTTTATCAAGGACTGGGGCTGGGCGGCGCTGCTGCTGGCGGCGGTGTTCATCGTCGGGTACTACACACTGTTCCCGTCGCGGGGCTATTTCCATTCGGATACGACCGATACACTCATGTGGGCAGTCGCCTCGAATGAGAGCGGTTCCCTGTTCAACACGGACTTCGATTACGCCTGTCTGCTGCCGTTCGGCACGACACTCATCATGACAGCGCTGATCCCCATTTTCGGCGTGACGATGACGACACACGTCCTCGGCATGTTCTGCTTCTTCCTGATCTTCACGGGCGCACTCATCTGGATGCTCAAGAAGATGGACTGGGGCTGGGGATGGATCGCAACGGCAGTTTTCACCGTTCTGATGATCTGCTCCGGCAGTGAAAAGCTCCGGGAGATCTTCTGGGGACATTCGATCTACTACAGCCTCGGCGTGCAGTTCATTTTCGTCGGACTGGCGCTGCTGTTCTCGCAGATGGATCTGCAAGCAAAGCTCGATACTGTGACCGATGCGGCAGCCAAGAAAAAGACCCGCACCTGGTTCATCGTTTTCACGGTGCTCATCGGTGTCTGGTTCCTGCTGACATGTACCGATCAGATCATTGCCATCACGATCTTTGCACTTCCCGTCATGGGTGGTGTCTTCATCGAGAGATGGCTCGACCGCGACTCCAAGCCCTTTTCCCGCCGCAACAAGCAGGCACTGCTGGTATTCGGCGTGATGGGCGTGGGCATGGTGCTCGGCTATCTGCTGACCAAGGTGATGGCCAAGGACATCACGGCCGGCTATGAGGGCGCATACTCCAACTATTCCGGCATGGACAAGTGGACGGACAACGCGCTGACCTTCCCGAAGGCATGGCTCTCGCTGCTCGGCGTGACCATGCAGGAGGGCGACAAGCTCATGAGCGTGGACAGCGTCAAGGGGCTGTTGCTCGTCATCACGGGCGTGCTGCTGCTGATCCTGCCGCTGGCGGCGCTGTTCTGCTACCACAAGATCGAGGATGTCAAGCTCCGGATCCTCATCATCGCACACTGGCTGATGGTCATGCTCATCATGATGGGCTATATCCTCGGCAAGCTTTCCAACGCAAACTGGCGGCTTTCCCCGATCGTGGCCATGTCGGCGCTGGTCTCCATCGCATTCATCCGCTGGGCGGCCGGACAGGTCAGCCTGCAGCGTGTCATGACGCTGGCGATGATCCCCATGATGATCGTCTGCACGGTGACGGCAGTCAACATCATGAAGATGCCCGCCAAGAACACCGAGGATAATCACCTCTACCGCTTTGCGGAGGCACTCGAAGCCAAGAACCTGACCTATGGCTATGCAACCTTCTGGAATGCCAACGGTCTGACGGTGGCATCGGACTCCAATGTCAAGTGCCGTGCAGTCGTGATCGACGACGGCGGTTATCGTCCGTATTACTACCAGACCTGCCGCAGCTGGTACAAGAACCAGCCCGGCCAGTCGCAGTACTTCCTGCTGATGTCGCAGGGTGAGCGCGATCAGGTGGTCAACTCCGGCGACCCGATCGTGAACAACGTGTCACAGGAATTTGTGATCGACGGCTATATCGTATGGGTATTCAATGAGAATATCTTCTGATAGGTAAAATGAAGACCTCTGCTTTGGATAGCAGAGGTCTTGTTTTTGGAGATCTCGCCGTTTTGGCGGAGAATCGTTTTACTGCCCATTGTCTGAACCCCCGAAGAACTGCATTGGAGCATCCGAACGGGTGCGATGGCTTAGAATGCCCAGTATTGCCCCCTTTGCGAAGCATTGGGGGCTCCCCGCTATACCTTTTCCTCCAGCGCTACCCGCAGTTTCTTGATGATCTTCTTCTCGAGCCGCGAGATATACGACTGCGAGATGCCGATGCGGTCGGCGACCTCCTTCTGGGTCAGTTCCCGGCCGCCGCGCAGCCCGAACCGCAGCTCCATGATCTCGCGCTCCCGCTCCGGCAGCGCCCGGACGGCTTCGAGGAGCGCTTCCCGTTCTGCCTCCTGCTCCACGCCCCGGCTCACGATGTCCTCCTCCGTCCCGAGCACATCCGAGAGCAGCAGCTCATTCCCGTCCCAGTCCACATTCAGCGGCTCGTCGATGGAGATCTCCCCGCGGTACTGCGCCGCCTTCCGCAGAAACATGAGGATCTCGTTCTCGATGCAGCGTGACGCATAGGTCGCCAGCTTGATATTTTTGTCCGTCCGGAAGGTCTCCACCGCTTTGATAAGCCCGATCGTGCCGATGGAGATGAAGTCCTCGAGCGAATGCCCCGGCGTCTCAAACTTCTTGGCAATGAACACCACCAGCCGCAGATTGTGGACAATGAGCGTCTCCCGCGCCTGCGCATCGCCCTTGGCAAGCCGCGCGAGGACTTCGGCCTCCTCCTCCCGGGAGAGCGGCGGCGGGAGCGTATCGGCGCCGTTGATGTAATGCACCCCGGCAGGGGGAAGAAGCTTGCGGAACAGACTGCGGATGAATTGCAATAGGTTCATGGTATGACCTCCCTTGGGTACGGTGGGCGTTTTAGGTGGATTTCGCCGTCTGCGGACGGCGACCAAGGGACGTTGTCCCTTGGATCCCTGCAAGCTTTTTTTACGAAAAAAAAGCTTGAGCAAAAAAACGAGGTTTGGGTTTTGTGATAAGATGCGGGTGCAGGGCGGTCACCGTCCTGCCGAGGGGAGGTAAGGAGGGGGCGAGGAGCCCCCTCCTTAATAC
>JAGADP010000303.1 GCA_017828885.1 Oscillospiraceae bacterium
AAAACATCCGACGGGAGTCGGGTGTTTTTAATTTTTTCAGGTTTTTGATATAAGGGTAGCCCACGGGGGTGGCGCGGAACCCTTTTACCCGCTTATAAAAAATAAAAAAACCTGTAACGTTTTGCCCGCTGCGGGCTCTTAGTATTAGAAGGAGGTGGAGCAGTGGAGGATTTTGAGAAACTGTACCTGTCCCATTACCCGGTCGTCTATGGCTACCTGCTCCGCCTCTGCGGGGATGCGCATCTGGCGGAGGAGGTCACGCAGGAGGCATTTTTCCGGGCGATGCGCTCGATCAGGAGCTACCGGGGCGAATGTCGGTTTTCCGCGTGGGTCTGCCAGATCGCCAAGCATGAGCTCTTCCGGGAGATGAAGCGCCGCAAGCGCACGCTCCCGCCCGACAGCCTTGCGGCATTCGCCGACCCGGCGTCGGATGTGGAGAGCCATACGGAGGATCAGGACATGGCGGCCAGGATCCGGGAACGGATTGACGCGCTCGAGGAGCCGTACCAGGCCGTATTCCGGATGCGTGTGCTCGAGGAACGGCCTTTTGCGGAGCTCGCCGCACATTTCGGGAAATCAGAGAGCTGGGCGAGAGTGACCTACCACCGCGCCAAGCTCCGTATACAGGAGGGATTGCAGTGAACGAGAACAAGCGTCAGCCCTGCGAGCTCATCCGCGACCTGATGCCGCTCTGCCACGACGGCATTGCCAGCGATGTCAGCCGTCAGGCGGTGGAGGAGCATGTGCAGGACTGCGAAGCATGCAAGGCCTGCTGGGAGAAGCTCTGCGGGGGCGATCAGGTGGCGGATTACATGTTCGATGCCGAACTGTCCCGGCAGGCGGCGGCATCCTACGCGCAGGTCAAGAAGAAGACCAGCCGCCGGAACACGATCCTCATCGCCGTTTCGGTCATCGCGGGCATCCTGCTGGCAACCTTCGGGCCGCTGCTGATCTCCCTTTTCATGATGTTCACGATGGTCGGCAGCGCCAAGATCGAGGTGCATGACAATATCGCCGAGTACGAGCTGTACCGCTCCGGCGAACAGGCGGATAAGCAATTCCGGGACAAGTGGGGCATGGACGAGAGCATCTTCCCGGAGAAGATCACCCCGGAGATGGAAGTGCAGGACTACAAGATGGTCTACTACGACCCGTGGGACAAGCAGTTTTTGGGCTACCTTGTGGTGCGGTATGACGAAGCCGCCTACGAAGCCGAATGCGCCCGCCTGCAAGCCTACCCCTCGACGGACTACATCGGCTATTACAGCGTGACAGGCGAGACGGACTACGAACTGCTGGCGGTCAATGCGGATGAGTATTCCGGCTTTGTCTATGCCATGACAGACGGCGCCGGCACGATCATCTACGCCGAGCAGATCTTCTGCAATTATATCATGGACATCCCGTATCAGGAGTACATGCCGGAGGCCTATTTCCTCGACGGCTTTGATGCATCGGACGAGAATCCCTACTGGAAAGCGCACCAAAATCATTGAGAAAAAACAGAACACCCCACCGGGGAAGGTGGGGTGTTCTGCCATGATATAGGGATTATATAGGGGATGCCGCCAAAGATTGGGGATCCTTTGGCGTAATTCTATTATAGCCGATAAATGTGAGCGTTTTATGAAAATAATCTGAAAAGTTTTTGATAGACGAAAATTGGATATAAAAGTTTAGTTCTTGGCAATCTCTGCATATAATAGTTCAGCTATCATGGTGGTATATCCCTGCGGATGACGGGCATACTACCCCTGAAACCACATTCCGGAGGTATGCCTATGACAAAGAAAATCGGCCGCACTATCCGGCTGGCACATCATCCCTGTGTCTACAGCTTTGCCGCAGTGGTCGGCAGCAAGGAGGCAGAGGGGCCGATGGGGAAGCATTTCACTCATGTCGAACAGGATCCCATGCTCGGACAGAAGACCTGGGAGCAGGCGGAAACCCGGCTGCAAAAGCTCGCCTTGCAGGATGCGCTGCAAAACGGCTGCCTGCAGCAGGAGGAGCTCGACTGCATCATCGCCGGCGACCTTGTGAACCAATGTACGGCATCGACCTTTGCAGCCAGGAGCTCGGCCGTGCCGTTTCTGGGTGTGTACGGCGCCTGCTCCACGATGGCGGAGGCGCTGCTGATCGCGGGGATGCTCACGGACGGCGGCTATGCGAGGTTTGCCGCAGCCGTCACATCCTCGCACTTTTCCACGGCGGAGCGGCAGTTCCGCTTTCCCTTATCCTACGGCGGACAGCGCACACCGACCTCCCAGTGGACATGCACGGCGGCCGGTGCCGCTGTGGTGTCCGCCGAGGGAAACGCCCCGCGGCTCGTGGGAGGCTGCATCGGGCGGATCGTGGATCTCGGCATCAAGGATGCCACGAACATGGGCGCTGCGATGGCACCAGCCGCCGCAGACACGATCATCCGCTATCTGCGGGACACCCATACCCGCCCGGAGGACTACGATGCCATCGTGACAGGCGACCTCGGGAACATCGGCTCGGCACTGCTGTATGAGCTGTTCGAGAAGCAGGGCATCCGTTTGCAGGACGTCCACCGGGACTGCGGTGCGATGATGTTCGACGAAACGACGCAGGATACCCATGCAGGTGGCTCCGGCTGCGGCTGTTCAGCAAGCATCCTGACGAGCTATTTCCTCCCGCAGCTCCGGGACGGACGGCTGCACCGGATCCTGTTTGCCGCCACGGGAGCGCTCCTCTCGGCGATGTCCTCGCAGCAGGGCGAGAGCATCCCGGGCATCTGTCATCTGGTCGAAATCACAGCGTGATGAAAGGAGAACACCATGCTTCTGAGCTTGTGCAAGGCATTTTTGGTCGGCGGTCTGATCTGCGCCGCCGGACAGATCCTCATCGATTACACCAAGCTGACCCCCGCCCGCATTCTGACTGCCTTCGTGGTGAGCGGCGTGGTCTTGTCGGCGCTCGGACTGTACCAGCCGCTGGCGGACTTCGCCGGTGCCGGTGCGACCGTGCCGCTGACGGGCTTCGGGCATCTGTTAGCGCAGGGCGTGCGGGAGGCTGTGCAGGAGGACGGCCTGATCGGCGTCCTCACCGGCGGCATGACAGCGGCCTCCGGCGGCATCACGGCAGCGCTTGCTGCGGGACTGATCGCAGCGGTATGCTTCCGGAAACGGGCAAAGGCGTAGGGGACGCAGAGGAGAGAAGGGGCGGCTTCGCAGAAAGCTGCCCCTTTTCAGGCAAAGTTCATGGATTGTTCACATTTTTCGCCTTCAAATATGCTATAATGGATTTATGTTTTTAAATGAGCATAGATTGTTAGCCTGAAAAAGATGCGGGTGCAGGGCGGTCAGGCGAACGCCCCGTCCCCTCTGTCACTTCGTGCCACCTCCCCACCCCGTGGGGAGACTTCCCTGCCGAGGGAGGTTTAGGAGGGGCGAGCAGCCCCTCCTAAGTCGGCGTGAGCCGACTGCAAGAAAGCTCATTTACAGTAATTGGAAAAACGCTCCCGCGAGCGTCCGGAAAGGAAAGAAAACCATGAGCAAAAATTACGATGAAATGAGCTTTACGACCCGTGCCATCCATGTCGGCAACGAGGCAGACACCGCCACCGGCGCCATTGAGCCGGCGATCTACATGGCGAACAGCTACCTGCTGCCCTATGATGCCTCCCAGATGAACTGGTCTGCCAGCGAGGCAAACATCTACACTCGCAACGGCGGCGTGAACCAGGGCATGCTCGAACGCAAGATCGCCAACCTCCACGGCGGCGAGGACTGCGTGGTACTGGCAAGCGGCGTGGCAGCGCTCTCTGCACTGTTCTTCACCAAGCTGAAAAAGGGCGACCATGTGATCTTCTCGACCGTTACCTACGTAGCGACCTACCGCATCTTCAATGAGCTGTGGACGGAGAAGTGGGGCATCGAGACCACCATCGTGGACTGCACCGATGTGGAGAACATCCGCAAGGCGATCCGCCCGAACACCCGCCTGATCCATTTCGAGACCCCCGGCAACCCGACCCTCTGCATCTGCGATATCGAGGCGATCGTACAGCTGGCACATGAGTGCGGCATCGAGGTCTCCGTGGACAATACCTTCTCCTCGCCCTACAACACCCGTCCGCTCGAATACGGCGTGGATTACGTGGTCGAGAGCCTGACCAAGTACATCAACGGTCACGGCGACACGATGGGCGGTGCCATCATCGCTTCCCACGACTTCCTCGAGAAGGTACGCTATCAGGCACAGGTCAACATCGGCGGCTGCATCAGCCCGTTTGCGGCATGGCTCATCCAGCGTGGCTGCTCGACCTTCCCGCTCCGGATGCAGGTACACAACGACAATGCCCTTGCCGTAGCAGAGTGGCTCGAACGTCAGCCCTGCGTCAGCTTCGTGGCATATCCCGGTCTGAAGAACCACAAGGGACATGAGCTTGCCAAGAAGCAGATGAAGAACGGCTTCGGCGGCGTGCTGAGCTTCGGTCTGAAGGGTGAGCACGACCTCTATAACCGTGTCGTAACGCATCTGAATGTGTTCACATCCGCCGTTTCCCTCGGCAATGCGGCAAGCCTGATCGTGTTCCTCGGCGAGGATGACGAGCGCATGTACCTCTATCCGGAGGAGTTCCACAACGGCTTCTACCGTGTGGCGATCGGCATCGAGGACAAGAACGACCTCATCCACGACCTCAAGCAGGCGTTTGAGGCAGAGGGGCTGGAGACTGTGGACTAATTATTGATAGAAATGATCCGCCATAGTATTCCCGCCTGTTGGTCGGGGATGCTGTGGCGTTTCTGTTGACACAGGAGGAAACCGATGCAACCCATCAGAGACATCCGTCTGTACAGAAGCCAGACCGAAAACACAGACGGCCATGCGATGCCGCAAGGTTTTTCCAACTTTACGCTGCATATCCAGATGCACAGGATCGCCATGAAGCTCGGAGAAAACGGCTTTACTGCGGGCGATTTCCACCACCTGTACATCAACCTGACGACCTGCACCGTGGAAGGAAAAACCGCCCCCGCACGGAGGACGCCGGACAGGTATCATCCATGGTATCGGTATTACGATGTGCAGATCAGCCAGGAATTATACGACGCCCTGGAGACGCCGGCCTGCATCCGTCCGGTGACGGCGTTCGTGAAGGAGCTGCTGGTGAAGCATTTTGCCGCCTCGCAGGCAGATGCGGCACTGATCCGCTCCTGCATCTGTGAAGCCGAGACCAGAGGCGCCGACATGCTCGTGCAGTTCAAGGAGAAACAGTCGGCGAAAAACAGAGCTGTCATCTACCTGCGCTATCTCGATAACGGCAGATACCGCCCGCTGCTGCGTGTGTTTGATCTGCATGACACATTGCTTCTGGAACAGGATCTGCCCGAGACCCATGCGCTCGATGCCTATGGAGAGATCCTGCTGAGCGCAAAAAAAGTCACCGTCAAGCCCCGGAAAAACGCTTTGGCGGGCGATCTTGCGCCGATCACGTTCCAGCTGTGACAGATGACCAGATAGTAACGCCCCGAAGTGCTGCACAGGCAACTTCGGGGCTTTTTTCAGATCCATGCAACACTTCGCCACCTTCCCCCGTATGTATAGACAGAAGCAGATCTGCTGAAAGGAGGGGTCAACATGCAGGAGGATGAGATACGCCGATTACTGACAGATGCGCCGGAGGCGGGATGCCGTGCGCTGTTCGAGACCTACTGGGCATATGCCTATGCGGTCGTCTGCCGGACGCTGCGGAGCGCCTGCGGCAAGGAGGAGATCGAGGAATGCACTGCCGATGTCCTGAGCGATGTGATGCTGCATTACGATCCCGCCCGTTCCGGCTCGCTGAAAGCCTACATCGGCACGACCGCCCGCAGACGTGCCATCGACCGTGGCAGAGCGCTGTCCCGGCGCAGTGCGGAGCTCTCGCTCGACAGCGAAACGGCGCCGGACATCCCTTCCCGGGAGGATGTCGCCGCAGCCGCCGAGCAGGCGGAGCTGTCCCGGGAGGTACTCTCGGCGGTCAAAGCGCTCGGCGAACCGGACGCAAGCATCATCATCTATAAGTATTACTACGACATGAATGCCGCACAGATCGCAAAGAGCCTCGGGATGAACCCCATCACCGTCCGCAGCCGCTGTGCAAGGGCGATGAAACGGCTCCGTGCGGCGCTTTCTGAATATGAATAAGGAGGGAGCATCATGAAAAAGCGTGATATGATACGTTATCTGCGTCAGGCTGATGCAGAGGATATTGCCAAGAACTGGCCGCATCCCGATGATGGGGCAGGGGAGCGCATCTATGAGAAATGCCGTCGCTCCGTGAAGGACTTGCCCGACCCGGCGGAGACGGTACAGGGTGAGACGGAAATCGTGCAGCATACGCCTGTATGGCGCTATGCCGCCGCTGCTGCGGCAGTCGTTCTGGTGGTCGGCGGGAGCGTGGGCGGCATCTCGCTCATGCAGCACATGCACAGCATGGAGCCCGTGCCGACTGCCGAGGAGCAGAGCGCTGCGACTGTCGGCTCGGAGCCGGATACACAGGCGGAACCGGTGTTCATGGAGGGTATCGCAGAGGATCGGGCAGCTACCGAGCCGGAGAAGCCGCAGAAGGCTTCCGAAGCGCTTGCCATCGTGGAACATACGACTGATGCGTCCGAGCCGGTCACACAGGCGGCAACGGATGCAAGCGGGAATGCCGCAAAGTCCACGACCCCGGCATCTGACAAGCCCGCCAATGGGAATGATCCGACGGAAGCGGCGAACGACCATGCCGCCAGGATGGATCGTGCCTATGAACTGCTAATGCAGTTTGCAGAAGAGCATGAGCATATCGAGGTTTACAGGACAGCAAAGGAATACTTTGAAGCGAAAACGGGAGTAGGACTTAAGGATCTGGATGATCAGGTACTGGTGGTGTATCCCTGCAACTACGAAGATATCTGCCTGCCTGCGATCGAGCAGTTTCTGAAGGAAAAGGGTATTGACGATGTGGCAGCGACCTACTCCGGAGAGAGAGAGTCAACGAGACAGACGGAGGGACGCATCACCCTTGCCGAAGCCGAGCATATCTGCCGTGAAAGCGCCAAAGCACAGGATGCCGCTGAATGTATCTGGGAGCGCTATGAAGCAGATGAGAACTCTGGACTGGGCGAAGTGTACTGGCGCAGATTTTATGTAGACGATGCCAGAACCGCGTCGATCGTCACGTATTACAACAACGGCATGTGCATTTTCTATCAGGCGCCGGGCGAAAGTGACAGCCTGAACCCACAGGAGCACCGTATCCTGACGGCAGCCGGCGGTCAGCTCGGCTCTCTGCTGAACTGGCAGAGACTGGAGATGGAAAAGAGCGATTCTGTCCTCACCAACGACCAGAAGGCACAGCTCCGGGCATTGGAGCAGGAGGAAAGCAGCCTCTGGTGCATTTTCTATATCCGTCGCAGACTGGAGATCATTGGTGCGATGTCACCCGATGCGCCCCATCTTACGCTGGAAGATGCGGAGTACCTTTGTGCGCATAACCAGACGCCGGAGCTGGCTGCCAGATGGATCCGGGAGCTGTATGTTCCTGACTATGGCTGGGGCAGCGGCGTAGACGGCTATGCCTACGTGCTCAGCGACCACGAGACCATCAACATCGTGAACGGCAGCAGCATCTACTACGAAGACACCAGCACCGCCCCCGTGACACACAGGGATCTGTATGAATAACCGAAAGCACAGTTCATTTCCTCCTCTCCCCCTCTCTTGATTTAGAGGGGGATTTTTGCGGGGGTTTTAGGGGCGAAGCCCCTAAAAGGGGTCGCAGGGCACAGCCCCGTCCTCCCTGAGCGCCCGGAGCGCAGCGAACGGGCGCTCTTTCACTCCTTCAAAAATTTTATTTCCAAAACCCCTTGACAAGATATTACTTTTATGATATAATCAAAATAGAAATAACAAAGAAGGACGTGATCCACATGCAGAACGAACACGAATTTCTCCAGTCCTACCGCCTGGACGACTACGAGCGCCCGTCCGTCACGGCGGATGTGGCGGCGTTTATGATCCGCCGCACCGCCGAGGAGAGCTACCGCAAGGAGCCGGAGAGCCGTCTCTCGCTCCTCCTCATCCGCCGGGGCGGGCATCCGTTCAAGGATTGCTGGGCGCTGCCGGGCGGCTTCCTGCAAAAGGGCGAGACCATCGAAAGCTGCGCCCTCCGGGAGATCCGGGAGGAGACGAACGTCACCCCCGCCGCCATCAAGCTCATCGGCATGTTCACCGAGCCGGAGCGTGATCCGAGAGGATGGATCATCTCAGCGGCGTTTGCCTCGATCATCACCGAAGGCACGGTGCAGGGCGGTGATGATGCCGCCGAAGCGCAGTGGTTCGATGTCCGCTTTGAGCAGGACGAGGCGGGGCTGTATCATCTGACGCTGACCCACGATACGACCACGCTCGATGCCGTCCTGGAGGAGCAGTCCACACGCCACGGCGCCGCGGGCTTTGCCATCCGGGAAAGCGGCTCACTGGCATTCGACCACGCCGCCATCATCGCCGCCGCCCTCTCCGCCCTCCGAAAGGAAGCGGGGAAGTTTGAAGCCATCTTCGACTTCCTCCCCGAGACCTTCACGCTCACGCAATTGCAGCGTGTGCAGGAGACCATTTTGAACATCTCCGTCCTCCCCGCCAATTTCCGCCGGAAGGCTGCGGAATATGTCGAGGAGACCGAGGAATACACCTCCGGCGCAGGACACCGCCCAGCAAAGCTATTCCGCAAAAAAAACGTAATATCGCCCTCATATTTCTGCCTGTCTATTATAAAGCGGGTTAAGGGGGCGCAGCCCCCTTAATCATCTCCCTCCCCCACGAAGTGGGGGAGGTGCCGCCGAACGGCGGCGGAGGGGGCTGGCATTAAACACCTATCGTAAATAACAGTATCCGAAAATCCATATGAGAGAGGAGCATTTATATGTTTGTAAAATTCTTACCCAACCAGTACATCCTCCGCTACCGCAAGGGCAAGCTCGTTGCCGAGGGGCAGGGTCTTTCGTTCCTCTGCATGGAGCAGTTCAACTCCGCCTGTGCCGTGCCGGTATCCAATACGGATGCCGACTTCATCTTCGAGGAGCAGACACACGACTTCCAGAAAGTCTCTGTACAGGGACAGCTCACCTACCGCATCACCGACTACAAGCTGACCGCCTCCGCCATCGACTTCACCGTCAACCTCCGCACACGGCAGTACATCAACGAGCCGATGCGGGCGCTCTCCAAGAGGATCGTCAACATCGCCGGCGTGCTCGTCAAGGGCGTTGTCGGTGAGATGGAGATGACCGAAGCCGTCCAGTCCAGCCGTGCGCTCGCCGAGAAGGTGCTCTCCGGCTTGCAGAATGATGCCGAGCTGAAAGGCCTTGGCATTGCCGTGACGGGCTTCTCCGTCCTGCAAATTGCCGCAGCCCCGGAGACCGCCCGTGCGCTCGAAGCATCCACCCGTGAGGAGATCCTCCGGCAGGCGGATGATGCCCTCTATGAGCGCCGCAATGCGTCCATCGAGCAGGAGCGCCGTGTCAAGGAGAACGAGCTGAATACCGAAATTTCCGTGGAGGAAAAGAAGAAGCAGATCCGTGAGACCGAGATCGCCACCAAGCGCATGGTGCTCGAGAAGGAGAACGAGATCGAGCGCATCCGCACCCTCAGCGAGGCAGAGCGCGAACAGCTCCGGCTCGATGCCGCCATCGAGCTCGAACGTAAGCGCCGTGAGCTGGCCGACCTGCGGCTTGAAAATGCCCGCAAGGAAGCCGATGCCGAGGCATACCGCATCAGCGCGGTGATGGATGCCTATAACAAGCTCAGCCCCGAGGTGCTCGTGGCACTGGCAACACTCAACATGGAGCCCGAGACCCTCATCGCACAGGCGTTCGACAAGCTCGCTGTCAACAGCGAAAAGATCGGCACCCTCAACATCACCCCCGATCTGCTTGCAAGCCTCACAACAAGGAGCGAATGATGCAACAGACTGATAACAAGATCATCCTCGTGACCCAACAGACGCGCCTCGAGCAGATGATCCGCCGCTACAACAACGCCGGACAGGCGAAGTTCTTCATCGAGAGCCACGGCGGCGATTTCTCCGACTATCAGGCGGAGCACGACACCTACAAAGCAGCCGTGCAGACCGCCGTGGACTTCCTCGAAGGCTATGCACGGCTGCAAGTGCTCGATCGTTCGCATGTGCCGAATTACCTCTTCGGCAAGAACGATCTGGTCATCGCCATCGGGCGTGACGGGCTGGTGGCAAATGTCCTGAAATATCTCGACGGGCAGCGCCTTGTCGGGGTGAATCCCGACCCGCAGCGCTGGGACGGCGTGCTGCTGCCGTTCCGGGCGGGCGACCTGCCGAAGCTCGTCCCGGAGGCCTTCGCCGGGAAGCGCCCGGTGAAGAGCGTCACCCTCGCCGAAGCTGTTCTCGGAGACGGGCAGGTGCTCTGCGGGGTGAATGACCTCTTCCTCGGGCAGCGCACCCACACCTCTGCGCGGTATACGCTTTCGATCGGCGGGAGGGAAGAAGTACAGTCCTCGAGCGGCATCATCGTTTCGACAGGCCTTGGCGCAACGGGCTGGCTGCGGAGCATTTTAGCGGGTGCTGCGGGCATCGGGCGTGCCTGCGGCATCGGGCAGAAGCCTGAGCTGCCGCAGGGCTTCGATTGCGGCGCACACTACCTCTACTTCACCGTCCGTGAGCCGTACCCGAGCCGTTCCACCGGCGCGGAGATCGTCTTCGGGCAGATCCGGGCGGATGCCTCGATGCTGGTGACCTCGCTGATGCCCCAGAACGGCGTCATTTTCAGCGACGGCGTGGAGGAGGATGCCCTCGAATTCAACTCCGGCGCCACCGCCCGCATCGGCGTGGCAGAGCGGCGGGGGATGCTGGTGGTTTAAGTAGGCTTACAGCTTGTGGATCGAGCTGTTTTGCAGGGTGTGGGGCGGCAGCCCCATGCGGGGTGCAGGGGCGGCAGAAGCGTGAAACCTCCCTTTATCAACAAACTGTGCTCCCTTCCTTTTCCAGAGGAGGGGGCTTTCCACATCCGACCCATTAAAAATACGACTTTTTCATCAAAATCAGCCCTCACCATACTGCAAAAATGCATAATTCCCACAAATTCCGGAAAATAAGATTGTACAGTATTTTCCTGATATATCATTGACAGAAAGATAACAATATGGTACAATGAAGGTATAGGACATCGCCGCATCCCGCGGCGGAACGCCCTTTACGATTCAGAATAGGAGAGGATCAACCATGAGCGAAGCGAACAAGCAGTCAAATCCTGCAATCGTGGACAGCGTTGAATCGCTGAATGCCCTGTTTACCACGGTCCGTGCAGCACAGCAGCAGTATGCCTCCTTTACCCAGGAGCAGGTGGATGCCATTTTCCGTGCAGCCGCACTGGCGGCCAACCATGCCCGTATCCCGCTGGCCAAGATGGCGGTCGAGGAGACCGGCATGGGCGTGGTGGAGGACAAGGTCATCAAGAACAACTACGCCGCTGAGCATATCTACAACCACTACAAGAACACCAAGACCTGCGGTGTCATCGAGGAGGACAAGGAGTTCGGCATCATGAAGATCGCCGAGCCGATCGGCATCATCGCCGCTGTCATCCCGACCACGAACCCGACTTCTACCGCCATCTTCAAGTGCCTGATGGCACTCAAGACCCGCAACGGCATCATCATTTCGCCGCACCCGAGAGCGAAAGCCTCTACCATCGAAGCAGCCAGGATCGTCAAGGAAGCTGCCGAGAAGGCAGGCGCTCCTGCTGGTCTGATCGGCTGGATCGACGTTCCCTCCCTCGAACTGACGAACACCGTCATGAAGGAGGCTGACATCATCCTCGCCACCGGTGGCCCCGGCATGGTAAAGTCCGCCTATTCCTCCGGTACTCCGGCCATCGGCGTCGGCGCCGGCAATGCGGCTGCGGTCATCGACAGCTCTGCGGACATCGTCAATGCCGTGAGCTCCCTCATCCTTTCCAAGACCTTCGATAACGGCATGATCTGTGCCACCGAGCAGACAATCATCGCCTGCAAGGATATCTATGATGCCGTCAAGGCCGAGCTCATCAAGCGCGGCTGCTACTTCCTGAATGAGGAAGAAAAGGACAAGCTCCGCAAGACCATGCTCATCAACGGCGCCCTGAATGCCAAGATCGTCGGCCAGCGTCCCTGCACCATCGCCAAGCTTGCAGGCTTCGAGGTGCCGGAGGATGTCAAGGTGCTTGTCGGCGAGGCAGAGAGCACCGGCGTGGAGGAAGCCTTCGCGCATGAGAAGCTCACCACCATCCTCGGCATGTACAAGGCGGAGGACTTCGCCGATGCCACGGACAAGGCGGAGCAGCTGCTCATCAATGCCGGCGGTCTGGGTCATACGTCCTCGCTGTGGATCGACAATGTGAATGAGCGTGAGAAGATCGCTGCCTTTGCCGACCGCATGAAGACCTGCCGTATCCTCGTCAATACGCCTTCTTCTCTGGGCGGTATCGGCGACCTCTATAACTTCAAGTTCCCGCCGTCCATGACCCTCGGCTGCGGCTCCTGGGGCGGCAACTCCGTTTCGGAGAACGTCGGCGTGAAGCACCTGCTCAACGTCAAGACCGTGGCAGAGCGCCGCGAGAACATGCTCTGGTTCCGCACCCCCGAGAAGGTCTACTTCAAGAAGGGCTGCCTGCCGGTGGCACTCGACGAGCTCAAGAACGTCATGAACAAGAAGCGCTGCTTCGTTGTCACCGACTCCTTCCTCTACAAGAACGGCTTCACCAAGGTCATCACCGATAAGCTGACCGAGATGGGCATTGCCTATACCGTTTTCTCCGATGTTGAGCCGGATCCGACGCTGAAATCTGCACAGATCGGTGCAGAGGCCATGCGCAAGTTCGAGCCGGACTGCATCATCGCCCTCGGCGGCGGCTCTGCGATGGATGCCGGCAAGATCATGTGGGTGCTCTATGAGCATCCGGAGGCAGACTTCCTCGACATGGCAATGCGCTTCATCGACATCCGCAAGAGAGTCTACACCTTCCCGAAGATGGGCGAAAAGGCCTACTTCATCGCCATCCCGACTTCCTCCGGTACCGGCTCCGAGGTAACGCCCTTTGCCGTTATCACCGACCAGGAGACCGGCACGAAGTACCCGCTGGCAGACTACGAGCTCCTGCCGGATATGGCGATCATCGACACCGACCTCATGATGAGCGCGCCGAAGGGTCTGACCTCCGCATCCGGTATTGATGCGATGGTGCACGCCCTCGAGGCCTATGCTTCCGTGATGGCGACCGACTACACGGACGGTCTTGCCATCAGAGCGATGCAGCTCATTTTCAAGTATCTGCCGACCGCCTACGAGGACGGCACCAATGTCAAGGCGCGTGAGAAGATGGCGACTGCCTCCACGATGGCCGGTATGGCATTTGCGAATGCCTTCCTCGGTGTCTGCCACTCGATGGCGCACAAGCTCGGCGCGTACCATCACCTGCCGCACGGCGTGGCAAATGCGCTGCTGCTGACGATCGTGATGCGCTTCAACGCCTGCGAGAAGCCCCGCAAGATGGGCGTATTCTCCCAGTACCAGTACCCGCATACCCTCGAGCGCTATGTAGAGTGCGCGGAGGCCTGCGGCGTGACGGGCAAGGACGATCAGGAGATCTTTGAGAACTTCCTCCAGAAGCTGGAAGACCTCAAGGTTGCCATCGGCATCAAGAAGACCATCAAGGACTACGGCATCGACGAGCAGGTCTTCCTCGAGAAGCTCGACCAGATGTCCGAGGATGCCTTTGACGACCAGTGCACCGGTGCCAACCCGAGATACCCGCTCATCAGCGAGATCAAGGAGATGTATCTCGAAGCCTATTATGGTGAGAAAAAATGAGTATGCAGTCGTTTTTGACACCGGACAAGCTCTATTTCAAGCAAGGCTGTTTGCCGATAGCCTTGCAGGAGCTTGTGGACGTGTATCAGGTGACCCGCGTCCTCATCCGCACGGACGAGGAGATGCTCCACAACGGCCGGCTTGTACCGCTCACAGGCGCTCTGTATGACATGGGTCTGGACTATGCGGTCAACAGCGAGAGCTTTGCGGCCGACTGCGTGATCCTCTATACCGGTTTTGTGAATGCAGCACAGTGGAATGCCCTGCCGGAAGTGCCACGCATTCTGATCCCTTCCTGCATCTGCGGGACGTTCTGCCGATCCTGCATTGGTGCGGACATGGTCATCCTCGATGAGGATCTCATTCCCGATGAACCCGCCGCATTGATGCGCAACCGCATCCTGACCCACGCATGGAGCGCCCTGACCGGCGGCAATGCGTCCGACTATACGCTGTCGTGGGCAGTCCAGGCCATGCGCACGGTCTTTGGCGGGCATACTGACAAAACCGCGCTGCTGCATGCTTTCTGGCTGGCGCAGCAGGCATTCTGGAATGCCAAAGTTCCCGGTGTTCCGGATGATACGGCGATGACCGAGGAGGCCTGTGAAGCCCTCGGCATGACGATGGAGGAACTCACTGCAAAGATCCGGGAAGTCAGCGACGAAGAACAACAGTATGCGGCAACGCATTTCAAAAAACAATAAAGGAGGAATCCCCATATGGAAATTCTGCTCGAACGCCCGAACAAGGTCATTTACCGTGAGGGCGACTACGCCGTGAAGCAGTTCGCCGAGAACTACTCCACATCCGATGTCCTGAACGAAGCCCTCAACCAGGCCAGAGTACAGGAGACCGGTCTGCCGATCCCGAAGCTCGTCGAGGTACGCAAGAACGGCGAGAAGTGGGAGATCGTGATGGACTACATCCCCGGCAAGACCATGAAGCAGCTCTTAGAGGAGGATCCCTCCCGTGAGGACGAGATCCTTGACCGCTTTGTGGAGATCCAGCTCTCCATCCATGCGACCCCTGCACCGTCCGCGATGAACAAGCTCAAGGACAAGATGAACCGCAAGATCTCGGAGTCCAAGCTCGATGCGACCACCCGCTATGAGCTGCACACCCGTCTCGAGTCCATGCCGAAGCACAAGAAGGTCTGCCACGGCGACTTAGGGCTCGGCGACGTCATCATCACGCCCGAGGGCAAGTACTACATCATCGACTGGGCACATGCCACACAGGGCAACGCCTCCGCCGATGCAGCGCGCACCTTCCTGAAATTCTCGCTGACCTACGGCGAGGAGCGTGCTGACAAATACCTCGACCTGTTCTGCAAGAAAAGCGACACCGCCAAGCAGTATGTCCAGCAGTGGATGCCGATCGTGGCCGCCTCGCAGTCCGTCAAGGGACACGAGGAGGAGCGCGACCTCCTGCTGCGCTGGGTGGATGTATTCGAGTATCAGTAATGCCAAAAAACAGGCTGTGGGGTGTTTCCCGCAGCCTGTTTCAGTATCAGAAAGCTCCTGCCCCGGTCATGCGGAGCAGGAGCGTGTATCAATCAGGTGGTCGGTTCTGTGGGCTCGGTGACAGCCTGCGTCTCGGTCGGCTCAGTAGTCGCGGCAGAGGATGCCGGAACTGCGCTTGCATCGCCAAGGCTGATCGTCTCGCCGGCGATGTTCGTGCCGACGCCGGTATAGCGGTTGACGTAATACCATTCACAGGTGGCGCTGTGGCCGTCAACTTCGTCATAGAGCCGGATGGAGACGGTATCATCGACACCGAGCGTCACATCAGCGGCTGTAGGACGCACGCCGTTTTTGCTCTCGTAGATCTCCATGGCACGGCTGCACAGGGCTTCGTTGTTGTAGAAGCGGAAGCCGGCAGTATCGTCTGAGACCTTGGTGAGGGTCTCGCTCATGCCGTTTCCCCAGTACAGCATCACGGTGTTGTCATCTGTCCAGAACAGATCGGCAGTCAGAGCGCTGTCAGTTCCGAAACGGAACGAGGCCTTGTCCTTGCCGTCCATTACAAAGGTGAAGGCTGTGCTGCTGCCGTCTTCCTGAGACTGGCAGTTGCCGTTTGCATTGTCGGTGAAATAGAAGAAGCGCTCCTCCCAGTCCATGGAACGGCCAAGATACACGGCCTTTCCGAAGGGGCTGACGGCGTTGGCGGCGCCTGTGGGTTCGGATGCATTCTCCGTGGAAAGCGTCTCCGTCATGTCCGCGGACGTATCATCCGCTGCGGACTCCGCCGGACGTGTCGGAATGGCCTCCGCGATCGAGGAGACCTCCTCGGGGGAAAGCGTTACCTGTTCTGTTTCTGTCGTTTCCTCCATGCTGCTTTCGCTGTATTGTATATTGTCACATCCTGTCAGGCACAGTGCTGCGCCGGCAAGTGCCAGAATACACATCATACGACCAATTTTCATAATCCTACCTCCTGTAGCTTTGCGGCATTTCCGCTCTCTGTTTATACATTATACCGCAAATGAGACTTTTTGTCAAGTTGCGGAGCGCTGCGAGCAGGGGAATCGTTTTGAAAGGAGGATCCCTATGGATCAACATTACACGATCCGCCGGCTTTTGCCGGAGGAGATACAGACCGCCCTTGACCTGACCTGGGAGGTATTTCTGCAATTTGAAGCGCCGGACTATTCCGAGGAGGGCGTACAGGCGTTCCGGGCGTATCTCGATGATTCGGAAAAGACCGGAGCGATGCACTTTTACGGCGCATTCGACGGCGAGATGCTCGTCGGCACGATCTGCATACGGGAGCCGCAGCACATCGGCGGCTTCTTCGTCAAAGGCGACTGCCACCGGCAGGGGATCGGCCGTGCGCTGTTCGATGCGATGCGCGCCGATTATGAAAAGCAGGAATTCACGGTCAATTCCTCGCCATACGCAGTGGAGATCTACCGCCGTCTCGGCTTCGAGCCGACGGACACAGAGCAGCTTGTGGACGGCATCCGCTTCACGCCGATGATCTATCGCAGATAAAAACAGGGAGGCTTTGCGCCTCCCTGTTTGTTCTGTCAGATGCGATACATCATGATAAACTCGTCGATCGGCACCGGCTTGGAGTAGAAGTACCCCTGCAGGCTGCTGACGGGATAATGCCGCAGAAAATCGCGCATTTCCTTGGATTCCACGCCCTCGACGCAGACATCCGCCTTGAAGGACTCCGCCAGCGTGGAGATGAACTGCACCGTGCTCTGGTCGCTGCTGCTCGTGATGACGTCCTTGACATATTCGCGGTCGATCTTGACGACGTCCACCTCGAGCTCACGCAGAATGCCCATCGAGGAATAGCCTGTGCCGAAGTCATCCAGCGCCAGCCGGATGCCCTTGTCATGCAGCACCTTGAACACCCGTTTGAGCAGATCCATGTCGAGCAGACGGCAGCGCTCCGTGATCTCCAGACAGAGATTCTGCGGGGGATAGTTCGTCTCCTCGAGTGCCGAGAGCACATCGTCCACGAAGGTGTTGGTCTCGAGCTGCGCATAGGACAGGTTCACATTCATCACAAAATTCGGATGCCGCATCAAAATCTGCTTGCCGTCTTCCATTGCTGTGCGGAGGATCCAGCGTCCCAGCTCCGGGAAGAGCGGATCCTGCTCGAGTACGTGGATGAACTGCATCGGCGGCACTGCACCGTATTCTTCATTCCGCCACCGCAGCAGCGCCTCGGCGCCCTTGAGCTGTTCGGTCACGGCGTCCATGATCGGCTGGTAGCAGAGGTAGAAGCCCTTGCAGTGCTCGGTCACGCTGTTGCGGATGGTGTTGAGCTTCTCAATGTACAGACGGTTGTCATCCGTCAGCTCATCGGCAAAGATCACCGCATCGCCGAGCTTCTTCTCCTTGGATTCGTAGTAGACATATTTCAGGCAGCTATAGACCGTCTCCGTGCTGATGTTGAAGTTCCGCACATGGACGATGCCTGCATTCGTCAGCAGGCTCAGCCGCTCACCGTTCACATAGAAGTCATGGGAGGCCTTCTCGTGGATCTTGTGGTAGATATCCGCCATTTTATCGGCAGTAAGCGTATGGGAGATGATGGCGAACTTGGTGCCGTCCATCCGGTACACCGCGCCCGCGTTCATGTATTCCTTCTGCAACAGATTGGCGAACTCGCAGAGCACCGTATTGCCGAAGGTATAGCCGTAGAGGTCGTTGACATTGGAAAAGCTGCTCAGTCCGACCAGCAGCACTGTGCCCTCGTCCTGCTTCCAGAACATGGATTGCAGATCCTCGAAGAAGCCGTACAGGCTGCGCAGACCGGTGACGGTGTCCATATAGCTGAGCATGCCGTGGTTATGGATCACGCCGCCGAAATAGATCGGCTTGTCGTCATAATCGCGGATGACCACGCCCCGGCAGGTACAGACGACATAGTGCCCGTCCGTTGCCATCGCACGGTACTGCATATCATGTCCGAAATTGGTACCGGCAAAGATGTTGGCGATGCTGTTGTGGTAGTTCTCACGGTCATCCGGATGGATATGCTCCTCCCAGATGAGACCCGCATCCTTCATATAAATATCGGGAAGCCCGAAGTAATCCACGGCATTCTGCGACCAGCGGGAATAATCCTCCCGCATGTCACACAGATAGACATACTTTCCCTCGGCCAGAATGGAAAATGCCTCAAAAAGGCTGTCCAGCCGCTGTTTTCGTTTTGGATCCATAGAGCTTCCCCCTGTCTTTCTGTTCTGTCAGTGCATATCAACACCTATCATTATTATAGCATATCGGGCTGCTTTTGTCAATACAATTTGTGCGTATCGCCCAAGGTGTCATTCGTGGCAATAAAATGCAAGAAGACCCGGTATCACGCGGATACCGGGTCTGAAATGCTTTATGAACAGGGAGTGATCAAACCACGCCCTGAGCCTTCATAGCCTCAGCAACCTTCAGGAAGCCGGCGATGTTAGCGCCTGCAACCAGATCGTCGCCCAGACCATACTTGTTAGCTGCGTCGATGGAGGACTTGAAGATGTTAGCCATGATGCCCTTCAGCTTCTCGTCAACTTCCTCAGCAGTCCAGTTGTAACGCATGGAGTTCTGGCTCATCTCGAGACCGGAAACTGCTACACCGCCGGCATTAACAGCCTTGGACGGAGCAACGATAACGCCCTTGGACTTCAGGAATGCGATAGCCTCGTTGGAAGTCGGCATGTTGGATACCTCAACATAGTACTTCACGCCGTTAGCAACGATCTTCTCAGCCTCAGCCATGCCAACCTCGTTCTGGGTAGCGCACGGCATGATGATGTCAGCCTTAACGCCCCACGGCTTCTCGCCAGCGTGGAACTCGCAGCCGAACTTGTCAGCGTAATCCTGAGCGCGGTTGCGGCAGGAAGCACGCATCTCGAGCAGGAAGTCAACCTTCTCGTCGGTGCTGATGCCGTCCGGATCGTATACATAGCCGTCCGGACCGGAAATGGTAACGACCTTACCACCGAGCTCGTTGACCTTCTTGATGGTACCCCAAGCTACGTTACCGAAGCCGGATACTGCAACGGTCTTGCCCTTGATGCTGTCGCCGAAGTGCTCGAGCATGTTGCAGGTGTAGTAAACTGCGCCGTAGCCGGTAGCCTCCGGACGGATCAGGGAACCGCCGTACTCGAAGCCCTTGCCGGTCAGAACGCCGGTGAACTCGTTGCGGATCCGCTTGTACTGGCCGAACAGGTAGCCGATCTCACGGCCGCCTACGCCGATGTCACCAGCCGGAACGTCGGTGTTCGGGCCGATGTGCTTGCAGAGCTCAGTCATGAAGCTCTGGCAGAAACGCATAACCTCAGCGTCAGACTTGCCCTGCGGGTCGAAGTCGGAACCGCCCTTGCCGCCGCCCATAGGCAGACCGGTCAGGCTGTTCTTGAAGATCTGCTCAAAGCCGAGGAACTTGATGATGCCGATATATACATTGGGAGCAAAACGCAGACCACCCTTGTACGGGCCGATCGCAGAGTT
>JAGADP010000030.1 GCA_017828885.1 Oscillospiraceae bacterium
CATGCGATGGCTTCCTTCTTGAAGTACTCGCCGAAGGAGAAGTTGCCCAGCATCTCGAAATAGGTGCCGTGACGGGCGGTCTTGCCGACGTTCTCGATGTCGGGGGTGCGGATGCACTTCTGGCAGGTGGTCACGCGCACATTCGGCGGCACAGCCTGCCCTAAGAAAAACTTTTTCAGCGGCGCCATGCCGGAGTTGATGAGCAGCAGGCTCTTGTCACCCTGCGGGATCAGCGATGCCGATGCCATCCGGGTGTGACCCTTGCTCTCGAAGAAGGACAGATACTGCTCACGCAGGTCATTCAGTCCACGCCATTCCATAGTAATTCACTCCATATACAAGATTCTCCCGGTTCTGCATTGCCGCTGATCCAGAACGGCTTTTTCTTGTATTGTTTTCCCGCCTTCGGCGGGAAAACAATACAAATAGAATCAGGATTATAATTTCGCAGAGCAGAGTCCCGCTCTGCACATACAGTTATAGTATAGCAAATTTCCGGCAAAAAGTCAATGTTTTGCCGGAAATTTTTAAAGTAATTCTGTTGCCGGAAGCTTTTACTCCGATTCCGATATGTCGATCCCCCAGTTCCATCCGTCTGTGGTATCGGGGCCGTTGAAGCAGGTAAAGCCCATCGCGTCCGTGATGGCATCTCCGGCTTCGTTGTAATAGCAGAAGTTGATGAGGATGCACTCCCGCTCATTGACGATGATGGAGCCCCTGGGCATGTAGGAGATCCGGATGAAATCCGGCATCAGACGCTCCGGGAGCCCGTGTACATAGTTCTCCGGATCGTTGATGTTGAAATACCAGGTATCGCCGTATTCCGCAGATTCATAGGAGGTCTTGCCCCTGGCACTGTCGCTGCAGTCACTTGTATTCCCGATGGCGATGCTCACATCCTGATCGAACCAGCCCTTGATCGTCCAGTCCTCCGTCAGTTCCATCGGCATGTTGTAGTAGACGTTCAAGGTCTCGCGGTCAGCCTCCTCCTGCTCTTCGGGGATGCGGAGGGGCTCCTCGTTCTTGGTATGGAACAGCTCCTCGCAGTGCCAGCCGTTCTGGTTCGCCTGTGCAGGCTTGGCGGGGACGCTGTCCGGCTGGTTGACAGTCGTCAGAGTCGAGCACCCTGTACCCGCCATGAGCATACCCATCATCACAAGGATCGCTGCTGCTTTTTTCCACATATTATTCACCACGTTTAAAATACTTCACCTTCGGCCGTGCGACTGCCTTTTCAAATGCCGCAAGCTGACGGGAAAGCGCCGCCACCGGCAGACCGACCACGTTGAAATAGTCGCCCTCGATCCGCTCCACAAGGAGAGAGCCCTTGCCCTGGATGCCGTAGGCGCCCGCCTTGTCGAACGGCTCGCCGGTCTCGAGATAGGCCTCGATCTCGGCATCGGTCAGGGGATAGAACGTCACCATCGTCTCGGAGGTGAAGACGGTCGTCTGCTTGCCGAGATAGAGCGACACGCCCGTCAGCACGGAATGCGTCTCGCCGGAGAGCGCCCGCAGCATCCGGAAGGCGTCGTCACGATCCTTCGGTTTGCCCATGATCTCGTCACCGAGGAGCACGACCGTGTCGCAGCCGAGCACGATGTTCTCGGGATAGAGCACCGCACCGGCGGCGGCTTTTTTGTCCGCAAGGAAGGCGGCCGCCATCTCGACCGGCATGCCCTCCGGAAGTGTTTCGTCCACATCCACCGGGCAGACGGCAAAGTCCTCGGTCACGAGCTTCAGCAGCTCTTGCCGGCGTGGGGAACCGGATGCAAGGATCAGGCTCATTTCAGCAGCTCCTTCGGGTCATAGTCGGGCGTGAGGACGATGTTGTCGTTCTCGGCGACCTCGATGCGGTACTGCTCCTGCCACTCCTCGGGGGTGAAATCCTCCACGGAGACGGAGATATGTGTCGGGTTGCAGCCGATCGCTTCGGTCAGCGCAGCGGCCAGCTTCTCAGCGGCAAGCTGCTTCTGGGCATCGGTACGACCCTTGAGCATTTTCAGTGTGATATGGGGCATGGGGATACTTCCTTTCGTTGATAAGATAGCTTTATTATAGCATACTGTATATGAAAAAGCAAGCCCGGGACCCGGGCTGTTGCTTTAACAAATCAACATTATGATCTATTTTCTGCGTATCAGGCAAATGAGCAGTTCGATCAGCAAGGGGATACTTCCGGGGTCGATCAACAACGGCAATAGTATCAAAAAAGGATGGCTGGATCCTGTCAATGCGATCACCAAGATCGCCCCTGCAAGACCTCCGATCAACGGAGCAGGCGACGGAACATACGCATTGTTATTCTTATTCCTGATCCTGAGAAACAGGATCCGATAATTCATGATCGAAAATATCAGAAATGCGCCGCCTAATAGCAAAATGCCAACGATCATATCCGCTGTTTTCATTGTGTTCCATTCCTCTTATCGAAGTGCATAGCCCGCCTGCTGTAATTGCAGACAGTATGCCGTGATATACTGCTTCGACCGGTGCTCGACCTCCTGCAAATAGGTCTCGTCGGCGATGCTGACCCGCATCTCCACCGTTTCGGTCGGCGGTGCAAGCTTCTTGGCGTACCGCGCCAGTGCGTTGTATATCTTTGTCACGCATTCCGGGCGGTAAATGAATGTCCCGTCTTCAGCGTAATAGCCGGTGCTGCTGTACAGGCGGTTCCGGCCGATGCGCTGTTCCTCATGCCAGATCATGGAGAAGCCCGCCTCGATCAGGCAGTTGCCGCTTTCCAGGGTGGTATTCACGTAGAGTTTGCCGTACAGGTCGGTGCCGGTTGTGATGTCGCCCGCTTCCGGCACACGGAAATAATACCGGATCACATCGGGCGTGACAACATCAAGGGAACAGCCCCGCACGATGCTGTCGGCATGTGCATCTCGGATGATCTCGCAGCCCAGTGACAGCGCCTTTTCCGCAAGCCGGAGGAAGCTCTCGTATTCCATGTAGTAATTGATCTGTTTGCCCATGCGTTCTCCTTTCCGTCAAGGCACCTGCTCAAAGCTCGAAGTTGCTTGCAAAGATCGCATCCAGGCTCTGGTAGCTGCCGGTGCTGCGCTTGTGACCCATCAGCAGGAGCTGCGGTTCAAGGCTGCCTGTTTTCTGGCCGTGGCGGATGGCATATTCCACCAGCTCGTCAAGGTGATCCTCCGGAACGAAGCCGCGGCGGAGCAGCTTTTCGATATTCTCCGCATCATCATGGACGATGAGGTACTTGATGACGTCCTTGGCATTGCGCTGCATGTAGCCGGCGAAGAATTCATCCGCCGGATCGGACAGATGCATCAGCACCGCGAGGGGCAGCTTGTACAGCGGATCCTTCAGGTCGAAGAAGATCATGTGCCGCCGCACGGCGCTCTTGGCCTCCCAGAATTCGAGCACGCGCTGCTCGTCCCTGCCCGGGACGGTGTGCGCCTTGTCCATGTGTACCGTCACGCTGCATTCGTTCCGGCAGAGCGTGAGCGCAAGCCCCGGGATGAACTGCCAGCCCATCCGCCGCACCGATTCGCCCACCGTCAGATGCGTGGGGACGGAGCCGGCAGGGAAGGCATGCTCCAGCACGTAATGTACGCCCACCGGGAGCGTCACATGCGCCGCATGTCCGCGGTATTCCACCAGGACACCGTCACCGGCAATGACCATCTCGCCCTTCTGCTCCCGCAGCCATGGCGTGCCGCCGAAGCAGTCGTCACCGATCATGCCGAGGGCGGGCGGGATGTGGATGTGCCACAGCGCCGTGCAGTCGCGGAACACCGCATCCTCGATGACCTCGATCTTCTCCGGGAGCTCGATCTCGTGCAGAGAGATACAGTCCCGGAAGGCCTCTGCCCGGATGCGCTGCAAGCCGGGTGCCATCTGCACCTCACCGAGCAGGCCGCAGCCCTGGAAGGCGTGGTCGCCGATCGTGCGCAGATGCTCCGGGAAGCTGATGCTGCGCAAAATACGGCAGTCCTCGAATGCCCGTGCGCCGATCACGTTCAGCATCACCGGCAGCGCTGCCTCCCGCAGGGAGCGACAGCCGGAAAATGCCTTGGAGCCGATGGTGCGGACGCCACCGGGGATCTCGATCTGTGCAAGGGCGCGGCAGCTCTCGAACATCTGCTCACGCAGCTCCGTCAGACCGGCGGGAAGTACGGCGCTTTCCAGGCGGGTACACTTCCGGAAGACGCCCGGCTCGAGCTCCTGGACGCTGTCCGGGATCGTGATCGAGACGAGCGACTGACAGCCCTCAAAGGCACCCTCGCGTATGCTTTGCAGATCCTCCGGGAGGACGATGCGCTGCAAAGAGAAGCAGCTCCGGAAGGCGCCCTGCCAGATCGTCCGGCAGTGCGAGGGAATGGTGATCTCCCGCAGGGCGGAGCAGTTCTCGAACGCGCGCTCGCCGATGCTGACGAGGGTGGAGGGCAGCTCGACCTCCGTGAGCTGTCCGCAGCGGAGAAATGCCTTGTCGCCGATGTATTTCACGCCGTCCGGGATCTTCACCGAGGTCATCCA
>JAGADP010000304.1 GCA_017828885.1 Oscillospiraceae bacterium
ATACCGAGGCTGGTCGAAACGGGGAAGGGGAGACCGGAAACGGCGTTGAACTGCTCGAGCGTGTTCCGGATGTCCATGTCGAGCGTGTTCGGGTCGCTCTTTCCGGGCACAACGGCGATCATCTCGTCACCGCCGAACCGCACACAAAGCGTTCCCGGCGGGCAGGAATGCTGCAAGGCTCGCGCCACGGCCTCGATGGCCTGGTCGCCGGCCGCATGGCCGTAGTTGTCGTTGATGTTCTTGAGCCCGTCGAGGTCGGCCAGGATGATCGTCACAGGGAGCGCGCGGTCGCTGTGCTGGATCTTGAGCGCCTCAAACGCCTTGTTGAAGCTGATCCGGTTATGCAGGCCGGTCAGGGCGTCGTACTGGTACATTTCCTCGATGCGGCGCAGCAGATAGCGCTGGTAGCGCCGTGTGATGAAGCCGCCGATGCCGAAGCTGAGCATCGTGATGATCTGCGGGATCTTGCAGTAATCCGTGATCTCAAACTCCCGGAAGTAGAAGCAGAAGTACCCGAGCGGCACATTCATGAACGAGATCGCGTTGAAGATCAGCGGATAGCCGTCCTGCAAATGCTGCTTCAGATTGGGGATGATCTCGTCACGGCGGATCGGACGCTGCACGAACGGCGTCTCGTCTGTGTCAAAGAACAGCAGCATCGAGTCGTTTTCCGGCGCCGTGGCATACGGCATCTCGAGCAGATTGATCGTGTCGTCGATGCAGCGGTTGTCGATGATGCAGCACATATCCTGCAAGGTCGGGTCATACAGCGCCCAGCTTGCTTCCGGCAGGGAAACACAGCGCTGCATCCGCTCGCTCATGGCTGAGAGGACGCGGTTGTCATCCTGATAACGGTAGAAGCGATCGTTGAAGCTGTGCATCCGTTCCGGCGTCAGATGGCCGTGACCGGTGCAGCAGCCGCAGGATTCATGAATCATCAGAGACGGCTCCACAAGGTAATGGCGGTTTGTCTGGCCGTACTGGATACTGTCGATGACGGCCTGATACACACTGTCAGCGAGCCCCGATGTGCCGCATCGCGCAGACGTCAGGCACGGGACAGAGAAATAGATCTCGTCAATGCCGTCAAATCCCGTGACGATGATGTCCTCCGGGATCCGGTAGCCGTGCTCCTGCAACACACTGCTGACGTTGAGCGCCATGATGTCATTGGCGCACAGGATGGCTTCCGGCAGATCTCCGCTGGCGATGAGCTCCTCTGTGGCGGCCTTTGCGGGCTTTGCCCAGAAATAGCCATAGCTGACGCTTTTGTCATCAAAGGGAAGCCCTTTTTCCGTCAGGACACTGCGGAAGATCTCGAGTCGCTCCTCGGAGAAGGGATTGCCCGGGCTACCGCCCATATAGTGCAGGCGCTTGACCTGATGCACGTCGATCACATGCCGGACGACCTGCTCAAAGCCCCGCGCGTAGTCATAGCGGACGACCGCTGTATCCTCCGCGTCGCCGTCTACCATGACAACCGGGATATTCTTCTCATGTGCCCGCTGGATGAGCTGCGCAGAGATCGCCTTGCTTTTGATCTTCTCCTCCATGATGATGAGAACATCGGTGATGTTGAAATCGATTAAATCAAAAATTGAGGTCTCGCCGATGATCTTGTTTTCTTCCCAGTACAGGTCAGTCGTGATATTGTAGACCCAGAGACTGCATCCGTTTTTCCGAAGATGCTTGTTCAGATGCTCGACAAATCGCGCATTTTCGATGTCATGCAGTCGTGAGATGCACAGCGAAACGACCTTACTGCCATGGATCATAGCGGTTCCTCCTTTCCATTGGAATCAATACGTATTTATTATACCATGATTTGCATAAAAATGCAACCGTTTTCACAAAAATTTTATAAATGATACATAATTGACATATTTGACGAAAATGGAAGAGAATAACATTTCGAAGAAGCGATCGTCCGCAGCAAGATCTGACATTGACAGCCATCCCGCGGTGTGCTATAATAAGAAGGAATCAACAAGCTACCCGCAAAGGAGGTATCCCATGAAGTTCATACGAAAAGCAGCCGCAGCCCTGCTGTCGCTGCTGATGCTGGGCAGTTCCGGCACGCTGGCCGTACAGGCGGAGGAGCTGGGCGATGTCAATGCCGATGCGGCGATCAATGCCTCGGATGCAGCGGTCGTCCTCATTGCGGCGGCTTTCCTCGGCGCAGGGCAGTCGCATGGCCTGACCGATGCGCAGGCAGCGGCCGCCGACCTCAATGCGGACGGCATCCTCAACGCTTCGGATGCGGCGCTGATCCTCGGCTATGCGGCGCAGATCGGCGCGGGCGGCGACCTGACGCTCCCGCTCTACCTTGACGGAGCTTATCAGGAGGAGGTGGTCTTCCGCGGGGTCGTCAACTGGGGCGCGTCCACCACGAAGCTTGCCAATGCGGCGCAGTTCACCTATCGTTTTGATGCGGACGGCACCGAGCGCATCTACCGCATCGACAACAGCGAGAAGAACCCGGACGGCAGCGATGCATTCGCCATCCAGAACCTGCTGAAAGAGGACTATCACTTCCGCATCACCGTCCTCAACGGGACAGTCATTCGCGCGGAGGAGACCGAGACCGGGCTCCCGACCTACGATCCGCCGATCGCCGGCACACCGGGGGAGCATACCCTTCGCAATTTCCTGGCCACCGCGATGGAGCCAGTCGGCACGACGCTCTACATGTTCGGCGGTGCCTGGAACTGGCAGGACAACGGCTCCGCATGGAGCGCCCGCACGATCGGTGTTTCGCCGGACTGGATCCGCTTCTGGCAGGAGCATGACAGCAATTACACCTACCGTGACCAGTACGGCAACACCAAGAATCCCGATCCGCCCAACAGCTACTACCCCTACGGCGGCTTTAACGAGTACCACTATGCCGGTCTGGACTGCTCCGGCTATGTGAGCTGGGCGCTCTATAATACCATGTACGATGTCAGCGGCGAGGAGGGCTATGTCGGCAAGTCCACCTTCATGGCCAAGCGCCTTGCGGGCTACGGCTGGGGCACCTACGAGCACAGCTTCCCGACCCCGACCGGCTCGGCGGACACCGCCATGAAGCCCGGCGACATCATGAGCATGAACGGGCATGTCTGGATCTCGCTTGGCACCTGCCCGGACGGCAACATCGTCATCGCCCACAGCACTCCCTCCGACAGCCATATCGGACAGCCCGGGGGCGGCGTGCAGATCGGTGCCGTCGGCAAGAGCACGAGCTGTGAAGCATACGGGCTGGCGGATCACTACATGCAGACTTACTATCCCGGCTGGTGCGAGCGCTACAAGACCACGCTCAAATCCACAGGCTATCTCTCTGTCAACGGCTCCACGGAGACAGGCCGCTTCCGCTGGACACCGGGCGCCGTCCTTGATGATCCTGACGGCATCCAGGAGATGTCTGCCGCCGATGCGCTGGCATTGATCTTCGGCGAAACTGAATAGAAAGAACCTCCCTGATACGGCAGTATCGGGGAGGTTTGTTGTTAAAGTGCTTTGATCTGCGCATCAAGGTAGCTGTAGAGCATCGACCAGATGTCAAGATCGGTGCTTGGATAGAGCTCCTGTTCCAGATCCATCATGATCTCAAATAAGGTATCAGACAGATTGATCCTCTCGGATCCTTCCTTTGCCTCGGCGATCATCTTTGTGTAACGAGCATCAAATTGGAGCGCTTTTTCCAGTATCTCCGCATCCTGTTCGTCACCGATCGCGCGGAATGCCGCAATGATCTGCGCATAATCCCCCGCGGTGAGATTCCCGCTATGCGGTGCGACAAAGCCTTCCATGCTGATCTCTGCATCAAAGTTCAGGAGCGCCATCGCAAGTTGCAGGAACTCCGGGCATTCCCATGCATCACGGTCACCTTTGTACATATCCAGCGCCAGCTTTTCACACAGTGCCTCACCGGAGAATTGCTTCAGGTCAATGTCTGTGCCGTCGATCCATTTCATAGTATCACCTCATTCTTTTGGGGTAACGTACCCGTCCTCATCAAACTGGATGCCGTCCGAGATGCTTTCGAGATAGCGGTAGTACTGCGACTGCTGCGCGGGGTCGCTGATGTAGGAGATGGTGCAGTCCGACTGCATGGCGGGCAGGTATTGCAGC
>JAGADP010000305.1 GCA_017828885.1 Oscillospiraceae bacterium
CCGCCGCCGTTCGGCGGCACCTCCCCCAAAGGGGGAGGAATTTTTGGCGGCGCTGCGCGCCGCAGCCGCTTTAGGGGCTCTGCCCCTAAAAACCCCGATTTGTGCCTTCGGCACTTTTTTGACAAACTGAGTATGGCTCCGCCCCACACCCCATTTCTGAAAACGCGGTTTTCAGAGATCGCTTATGCATCCTGCTTGTAATACGGCTCTTCCGGTTCCCCCGGCGGATGGAGCGGACGGCGTACCGTCTCGAGCATCCGCGAGCGTGACACGTTCAGGACGATGCCCATCTGCGCAAGCTGCATCATCAACGCCGTGCCGCCGTAGGAGAAGAACGGCAGGCTGATACCGGTATTCGGTACGAGATTCGCCACAACGGCGATGTTCAGGAAGGCCTGCAGGGCGATCTGTAGCGTAAAGCCGATGGTAATGAGCATGCCGAAGCGATCCTTGCAGTGGGTCGCGATGTGGAAGCCCTGCGCCACGAGTGCGCCGAACAGCAGAATGACTGTCACGGCACCGAGCATACCGAGCTCCTCGCAGACGATCGCGAATACGAAGTCGTTCTCCGACTCCGGCAGATACAGGTACTTCTGGCGGGATTCGCCGAAGCCGAGACCGAACATGCCGCCCGAGCCAATGGCGATGAGCGACTGGCGGGTCTGCCAGGTCTTGTCGGGGTTGATGCTGTCAAAGGGATGCAGCCAGGATTCAAAACGGTTGGTGAAGTAGCCGACGCCCTTGACCTGGATCAGGAAGAGCACCAGTGCCGTCATGGCCAGTGCGCCGATCAGGACAACGATCAGGATGTGCCACCATTTCGCGCCGCCGACAAAGACCAGCGTCACGGCGATCATCAAAATCAGCAAGCTGCACGACAGGTGCGGCTGGAGCATCAGCAGCGCCACGATGATGCCCACAAGGATCACGTAAGGCACCACGCCCGTCCGGAATTTCTTCATCTTGTCGAAATTCTGGTCGATCAGGTAGGCAAAGAGGATGACGATGGCGAATTTCGCCAGCTCCGAGGGCTGGAAGGTCAGACCGCCGGGCAGCTTGAGCCAGCGGGTGATGCCGGTACCCTGGTCGGTACCGATGATCGGCACCAAGATCAGCAGGACAACGCTGACGGCATACGCCACGACTGCCACGCCCTTCTGAGCCAGTATGTGGTAGTCTATGAAGCTGATAGCGAACATGGCGATCAGACCTGCGCCTGCAAAGATGATCTGACGCAGTGCGTAGTAATAGCCGTCCTTTTCCTCGTTGATGGCGATGGCATAGCTCGCCGAGAACATCATGACGATGCCAAGCCCGAGCAGGATCAGCAGCACCAGCACGAAGGTCAGATCGATATTGCCCTGCCGGACACGTTCACGCTCCGGCTTGGGTTCCCGTTTGGTTCGTTTCATTCTCCGCCTCCTTTGGGATCTATCCAGTCACAGCGGCCAGAACGCCGCAGAATACTGCAAAGCAGGTCAGCACCGTGATGCGCTTCCATGCGGCCATGCCGGCGCGTTCCATCCGCCCGAGCAAGGTCAGCCGCTCGCCTTTTTTCAGCAGCGGAAGCGCATTGAGCACATAGACAGCCATCAGCAGCGCCAGCAGCTTCCAGCGTCCCTGTACTGCACAGAGCAGCGGGATCATGCTGCCGAGCAGATAGCTGCCCGTGCTGCCGAGCCGGCACTTTGCCGGGTGCAGTCCCCATATCATACAGCCCATGCAGGCACCTGCCCCCGCAAGGGTGAACAGCGCCGGCATGGCCTCTCTCTCTTTTAATAGTATGACCGTCAGCAGGAGAAGCTGCACGGTACCGAGCGTGATGCTCATGCCGTCCGTCCCCTTCTCGGCGGTCTGTATCAGCTGCCAGCAGATCGCCGTGACGGCGGCGGGCAGCAGTATTGTCCATGTCATTCCCTCCTGCCAGAGCAGCAGGCCGAGGGTCAGCAGAAAGACAGCGCCGAGCGGCAGCAGGACATTCACATGATAGCGCATCCGGCCGCGGACTCTTGCAAAGTCCGCCGCAAAGCCGCCTGCTGCCAATAATCCGGCGTGCAGGAGCAGCGTGCGCAGGAGCGTTGTCTGACTCCGGTAGTCTGCCGAGGTGCGGTCGAGGCTGCCGAATTCATGCAGCAGTGTCACACCGAGCACCAGCCCGAACAGGATCCCGAAACAGAGCAGCAGGCCGCCCATCGTCGGCCGGCGGAGCTCCTTTTCCGGGGCATCCTCGGACTCTTTCTGCTTTTCAAGGTCACAGAGCCCCTGCATCTGTAGGAACGGCACGAGCGCCATGCCCATCGTTCCCGCTGCGGCGGCCGCACTGAGTGCTGTGACCATTTGCAGCCAGACAGGGATCATTCTGCCCCGTAGACCGCTTCGATGACCCGCTCGAGATGCATGCCGTGGCTGCCCTTGAACAGGACGACGTCGCCCGGCTTCAGATCGTTTTGCAGCTTGGCAGTCAGAATGGCCGGATCCTCCGTGCAGAAGGTGCCGACCCTGTCCCCTGCCCTTGCGGCGATGTGCCGAGCGGCGGGGCCGTAGCAGTAGGCCATGTCAATGCCGGAACGGCGCACGATGTCGCCGACCTGGCCGTGGAGCGTCTCACTCATATTGCCGAGCTCGAGCATGTCACCGAGCACGGCTACACGCCGTCCCTCGGTCGGGTAGTTCGCCAGTACGCCGAGCGCTGCCTCCATCGAGGCGGGGCTGGCGTTGTAGCAGTCCGCGATAACGGTCTGCTCGTTTTTTTCGCTGATGTTCTGGCGGTTGCCGGTGGGACGGTACTCCGCCAGACCGCAGAGGATCTCCTGGATCTCCATGCCGGTCAGGATGCCGACGAGGAACGCAGCCAGGGCGTTCTTGACATTGTGCTCGCCGATCGCCGGAAGCACGGCAAGCAGGCGCTGCTCACCATAGCAGATGGTGAAGGTCGTCACGCCGTTCTCGGCCTTGATGTCCTCTGCCGACACGTCCGCAGGGTTGCCCTGGGTCGAGAAGGTATAGACCGGACGGGAGAGCTTTTCCTTGAGGGGAGCGAGCATCTTGTCATCCGCCGAAGTCACGAGCGGCGCATCGTCCGCCATGCCCTCGAGCATCTCGAGCTTGGCCTGTAAGATGCCCTCCTGGGAGCCGAGGTTCTCGATGTGGGAGAAGCCGATGTTCGTGATGACCGCAAGAGTCGGCTTGGTGCAGCGGCTCATGCGGGAGATCTCGCCGAAGTGGTTCATGCCCATCTCAATGACGGCGGCACCGTGCTCCTTGGTCAGGCCGAGGAGCGTCTTGGGGCAGCCAATGACATTGTTGAGATTCTCCTGCGTTTTCAGCGTCTTGAAGTGCTGGGAGAGGACGCAGGCGGTCAGCTCCTTGGTAGTCGTCTTGCCGACGCTGCCGGTGATGCCGACGACCGGGATGTCGAACTGCTCCCGGTAAAGTGACGCAATATCGAGCAAAGCCTGTCCGGTATCCGCCACGACAAGGCAGGGATGCGACGCAAGCTGCGTATCGGTCACGGCTGCAACGGCACCGGCCTCGAGCGCGTTGCTCACGAAGGCATGGCCGTCGAACTTCTCGCCGCGCAGGGCGATGAACAGGCAGCCCGCCGGGAGTGCGCGGGTGTCGGTGCTGATCTCGGTGATCTCAGCAGAGCGCGGACAGGCTGTGCCCAGGCGCTCTGCAATGGCTTCAAGTGAAATGGATTCCATGATCTTCTCCTCTTTTCGCGGTTTACGCGAGCTCTGCAAGCGCTTCGGCAACGACCTCGCGCTCGTCAAAATGGATATGTGTGGTGCCGAGGATCTGATAATCCTCGTGACCCTTGCCGGCCAGGACGATCACGTCGCCCGGCTTGGCGGTCTGCAAAGCAAAAGCAATGGCCTTGCGGCGGTCGGGAACGGTGTCGTAGGGAGTCGTTGTTCCCTCGAGGCCGACCAGAATGTCGGCGATGATCGCATCCGGATCCTCGGTGCGGGGATTATCGGAGGTCACGATCAGGCGGTCAGCGTACTTGGCTGCAGCCTGCGCCATCAGCGGGCGCTTGGTCTTGTCGCGGTCGCCGCCGCAGCCGAACAGGCACACGAGCTGGCCGTCGGTGATCTGCTTGACGCTGCTCAGGATGTTCTCGATGGCATCGGGGGTGTGGGCGTAATCGCAGATAACGGAGAAATCACGTCCTGTCGGGATGACCTCGCATCTGCCCTTGACGCCGGTGCAGGCCTCGAGCGCGGGGATGCTCTTGGCATCGTCCTCGCCGAACAGCTTGCAGGCCGCATAAGCAGCGGTCGTATTGGCAATGTTGAAGCCGCCGGTCATGTGCAGATGGAATTCCAGCACACCGCAGCTCTGGCGGAGGGAGAAGTCCGCGCCGTTCGCACGGACGGAAATGGGCGTGTAGGCGAAATTGCCCTCGGTGCCGTAGCTCCACTTCTCGCAGGTGATCTCATCATACAGGCGCTTGCCGTAGGCATCGTCGGTATTGATGACGGCCTTGTCGCAGATGTCGAACAGCATCCGCTTGGCGTAGTAGTAGTTCTCCATCGTTTTATGGTAATCCAGGTGATCCTGGGTCAGGTTCGTGAAGACGGCGATCTCGAAATGCGTCGGGCCGATGCGCTTCTGCACCAGTCCGAAGGAGCTGACCTCCATCACGACCGTATCGCAGCCCGCCTCGTACATCTTCGCATAGAGTGCCATCAGGTCGAAGGTCAGGGGCGTGGTATTTTCCGTATGGAACACCTCGTCGCCGATCTCGTTGCAGATGGTGCCGATCAGCCCGACCTTGTGCCCGCAGGCGGTCAGGATGTGCTTGATGACGGTGGTGATCGTGGTCTTGCCGTTGGTGCCGGTCACGCCGATGAAGTGCATTTTCCGCTCCGGATGCCCGAACCATGCTGCACAGACAGCGCCGTATTCCGCACGGGAATCCGACGTGAGGAGCTGGCGCTCGCCCAGTCCGAGGTCACGCTCGCAGACCACTGCCGCTGCGCCGTCTTCGAGCGCCTTGGCGGCGGCATCATGACCGTCGAACTTCTCGCCCTTGACGCAGAAGTAGAGGCAGCCGGGGGTGATCTTACGGTTATCGTCCGTCAGTGCGGTGATCTCGGTGTCACCGATGGTCGTAGGGATGCGGTTTTCCAGTAATGCAGAAAGCTTCATAGCTTCATCTCCTAAGAAATAGTGTAGGGAACGCTCCGATCAGTCGGACTGCCCGTCTACCCGGTAGGTCAGGCGGATCACAGTGCCGACATCCTCCATCGTTCCGGGCTCGATCGACTGCTCGCTGACACGGGCATCGGAACGGCTCGAAGAGGCGCCGATCGCCACATAGTTCAGGCCGAGGTTGGTCAGGAGGGTGTTCGCTTCATCTGCCGAATAGCCGATCAGATCCGGTACTTCGACCTGCTCTGCGGCATAGCCTTCCTCGGTGTAGAGGACAACGGTGCCGCCGGCGGAAACATTCGTGCCGGTGATCGGGCACTGGCCGACGACATACTCGCCCTCGCCCTTGACCTCGTAGTTCAGGCCGAGCGTATCGAGCGCATTCTGGGCAACGGAAAGCTGCTCACCCATCAGCAGCGGAACGCTGACATCGAGGTGCTTGAACTGCTCCTCGGTGTACTCCGGATAATAGCCGAGATACGGGAGCGCTTCCTCCATGATCGCGCGTGCATAGGGTGCCACAACAACGGAACCGTAGTAGTTGCCGCCCTGCGGGTCGTCTGCCATGATGAGCATGACGAACTCCGGATCGTCTGCCGGCGCAAAGCAGGCATAGGATGCCACGTTGTGATCCTCGGAAACATGGCCGTCAATGTACTTCTGGGAGGTACCGGACTTACCGCAGATCTTGTAGCCGTCGATGTGGGCATTGCCGCCGGTGTTGTCATCGACAACATCCTGGAGGAGCTTACGCATCACGGCGGAGGTCTCCTCGGAGACGACCTGACGCTTGGCGTTGGTGCCGAAGGTCTTCAGCACATTGTTGTCGCTGGACACAATGCGGTTCACGACGTGCGGCTCCACGAGATAGCCGCCGTTGATTGCAGCAGAAAAGCCCGTGATCATCTCGATGGGGGTGACCATGTTGCCCTGTCCGAAAGATGCGGATGCAAGGTCAACAAAGCTCATGTTTGCTTCCTCGAAGGAGATACTCTTGGCCTCGCCCGGGAGGTCGATGCCGGTCTTTTCACGCAGTCCGAAGGCTGTGAAGTAGACGGAGAATTTGTGGATGCCCAGCGATGTACCGATCTCGATGAATGCCGGGTTGCAGGAGTTGACAAGCGCCTTGCCGAAGCTCTGGGAGCCGTGGCCGTAGCGGTTGTGGCAGTGGATGGGGTCTGCGCCCTGGATCGTGTAGGCACCGCTGCAATAGAAGGTGTCATTCTCCCAGTCCACAGTCTTTTCCTCGATCGCTGCCGCGGCGGTGAAGATCTTGAAGACAGAGCCCGGAACGTACAGCTCCGTGATCGCCTTGTTCTTCCACTGCTGCTCACGGGCGGTGACGTAGGCCTCCTCGTATTCCTCCTCCGGGAGTGCCTCGAGCGCATTGCGGGTGGCCTCGTCATAGATCAAGGAGGGATCGTTCAGGTCAAAGCTCGGATAGGTCGCCATCGCGTAGACGGCGCCGGTCTTGGCATTCATGATGATGCCGCAGGAACGGTTGGTGACGTTCCACTTCTTGGTCATGGCCTCGAGGTTCTTCTCGAGGAGGTACTGCAAGGTGGTGTCGATCGTCAAGTACAGCGAAGAGCCGTCCTGCGCCTCATAGGTGGTGGTATAGCGGTAGGGCATCTCGTTGCCGACGGCATCCTTGGCCGAGGTGGTACGCCCGTTCACGCCCGCTAAATAGTCGTCATAATAGGCTTCCAGTCCGTACTGACCGTCGCCCTGGCCATTGGTGAAGCCGATGACCGAGGCAGCCAGCTCGTTCTGGGGATAGTAGCGCTTGGAATCCTGCTGGGTGGTGATGGAATTCATGCCGAGCGATTCAAAATATGACATGATCTCGTCGGCTTCGGTCTTTTCGACCTGGGTCTGGAGGACGTAGTACTGGGTGTCCTTCTCCATCGCCGTCAGGACGGTATCCTCGCTGATATGCAGCTTCTCGGAGAGGAGCTTCACGATCTCGTCCTCGATCTTGGCGCGGGGCTTGATGATGACATCCTTATCAAAGACCTCGCCGGCATCGAGCGCTGCCTGGCGCTTCTTCATGATCTCGTCGATCTCATCCATCTCCTGCCGGAACAGGGTCGGATCCATATATACTTTATATACAGTTGCGCTCCAGGCAAGCGGAGTGCCGTTGGTATCATAGATCGCACCTCGCCCGGCTGTGATCGTCCGGTTGGTGAAGTGCGTATTGTTCGCCATTTCGGCATACTTCTGGTGATCCCGGATCGTCAGGTTCCCGAGGCCCCAGATCACGGCGCCCATCATGACCGCCAGAGGCCCGAGTACGCCGAAGATCGCACGCAAAGTCATGCCCTTTGTAGGTTCATGGTCGATACTCTGCACAAGATCCGCTCCTTTCTGCAAGCTTATGGTTATATAAATCTATTATACACCATTTTGTAACAAATGTCAAACCAGACCCCTGATTTTTATAGGATCTTACAAAACCTCAGGATCTCAGCCATAAAAGAGTGCAATTCTGACAAAATCCAGCATTGCTGCGAGACATACAAAAATACACGGCAAGCAAAGGGATCCCCTGCCTGCCGTGCTGCCGTCTTGTTTCTTATTGCAGATGCAGCCGAATCCGTCCGGGCAAGTGCCTTTTCTTTGATATCGGACGGAAGCGGCAGCCATCACACGCACTCGTTTTGTTCTTCTCTCATCCTGCCGTGGTGAATTGTGGGATACCGGTTCCTGTTCTATTATATTGTATCAGCCCCTGAGGTATTCCACAAAGCTGTCGAACCAGATCTTGACCTTGACGAAAACATTCTGCTCCTCCTCGGGGATCTCTACAACGTCATTGGTCTGGATCTGGACATATTCGATCTGTGACTGGTCAATGGTACGCATCCCGAGATAGTTCTCGGCGTACTCCTGAATATTCTTATTGGACGTGCGTCCGGCGATCTCTGATTTCATCCGGACATTTTCGCTCTGGAGATCCGTCAGCTCCTGCTGCTTTTCCGTGATCTGGTTACTGATCTGGAGCTGCTGTACATTGCTGTAGATCACTGCTGCGAGCAATCCGAAGCAAAAGAATACACCCAAGATCAGCTTCACAGCCGATGCTTTTCTGCCTGTTGTTCTTCCCATTTCGATCTGCGGGTCGTATTCCGGCCTATATGAGGGCGGCACAGAATGCGGCACCGAAGCGGGCGCAGAATTGCTATAGCGCTCATAATAAGCCATAACCTTAGCTCCTTTCTATCAGTCTGAGCTTTGCACTGTGACTACGGCGGTTTTCGGCAAGCTCCTGCTCACTGGCGGTGATGGGCTTGCGGTTGATGAGTCTCGCCCTCGGCTTCCGGCCGCAGACACATTGCGGAAAGTCCGGCGGGCAGGTGCATCCCTTGCACCATTCGGCAAACTGCTGCTTGACGATGCGATCCTCCAGCGAATGGAATGTGATGACCGCAAGGCGTCCGCCCGGTTTCAGGCAGTCGAACGCTGCCGTCAGCCCGAGGCGCAGGTGTCCGAACTCGTCGTTCGCACAGATACGCAGTGCCTGGAAGGTACGCTTGCAGGGATTCTTTTCCCTGCGGTACTTCTGGGGAACGGCGGAACATACCAGATCAGCAAGCTGGCCTGTCGTCTCGATGGGCGCCTGTTCTCTTGCCCGGACGATCGCTGCTGCGATCTGGGGGGCAAAGCGCTCCTCGCCATATTCCCGCAGGATCCTCGTAAGCTCCCCGGCTTCCCAGGTGTTTACGATGTCCTTGGCGCTCAGTCCCTCCTGACTCATGCGCATGTCGAGCGGTGCATCCTCGGTGTGGTAGGAAAAACCACGCTCCGCGGTGTCAAGCTGGTGGGACGATACCCCAAGATCCAGCAGAATGCCATCCACGCTCTCAATGCCCAGGTCATCGAGTACCTGACGCATTTCGGAATAATTGCAGTGTACCACCTTCGCCGGGTACCCTGCGAGCCGTTCCGATGCGACTGCTACTGCATCCGGATCACGATCCAGGCCGATAAGAAGCCCTTTTTCGCTCAGACAGGAAGCGATCATCCTGGAATGACCAGCACCCCCGGTAGTGCCATCAACGTAGATACCGTCGGGATCAATTGCCAATCCCTCGAGCACCTCGTTATGCAACACGGGAAAATGCGTAAATTCCATGAAAACACTCCCTTACAGGCTGAAGTCGTTGAGCAGCTCGGTGTCGTCCTCCTCCTCGGAAGCAAGATTCAGCGCATTCCATGCCGATTCTCTCCAGATCTCGACCTTACGGCCGACACCGGCGATGACAATGCCATCCTCTGTATCCAGATCTGCGAACTTTCGCAGTGCGGCGGGGATCAGGATACGTCCCTGCTGGTCAGGTGTGACCTCTGTTGCACTGGAGAACAGGCGGCGGCTCATCATTTCTGCACGAGGGCCCTTCGCACTCAGGAGCTGACGCTCCAGATCTCTCCAGTTCTCAACGGGATGTACCATCAGACAATGCTGTGTCAGACTGCGGCTGATCACAAAGCTTTTGCCAAGCTGGTCACGCAGTTTCGCAGGGAAGTTGATACGGCCCTTGCTATCCATATTGTGATTGTATGTACCGGTCAAAACCAGAACCGGGGATACAGCCGCATCCTCCACCGTGCTCACCTCGCTCGTCGTCCTTCTTTTGTTCGGATCGTCTGCCGGAAAACGGTCCCGGCAGTCCTTCTTTCGTCCTTTTGCTCTTTCTACACGGTCCATGCTCACTGAATATTTATATATGTAGTTTTCCTGGGTGGAATCTCCACCGCATCAGGGCATAGTGATCCCCAGGGCGGCCGCTCCACTATCTCAGGGTATAGTGATACTATGAACCATCTTTATTATAGCACATGCATAGGAAGGCAGTCAATTGAAATATTGCCCAAAATACTTGCCCAGATTCTGTACACAATGTTTCTTTATGCTGTTAAGACAATGTTGAATGAGCCTATTTTTGCCAGGTTTGACATAGAAACGCATGTTTTTCACGCAGGCGCGAACGTTTTTTCGCCCCAAAACGCTTGCATATCAGAGAAAGGTGTGGTATAATGGTGGTGTAGCCTCCCAAATCGCACTCATTTGTGGGGAAAAGTGGAGAAGTGTGTTGAAAGGTAATGATATGGATAAGAAACGGCTTAATATAGCGGATTTTATATTACAGATACCAAAGCAGCATCCATGTCTGACAGCAATGGCCATCTGCCTGCTGCTTGGAACGGCGTGTGTACTGCTTCCCTACCCGGGGATCCAGGTGGCGGCCGGGTGGGGCGCAGTGGGGATCGGTGGAGGGTTGGTGGTGATATGGCTCATCCTCCTGCTCAAAAAACGGATCCCGGACACCGGCAGCGTATGGATGCTGTGGGGGATCGGGGTATGTCTGCGCCTGGGATTCATCCTACGGATGGATTACACCGACATGCAGCACGATGTGTGGAGCTTCAAGTCAAACGGCGGACATGCGCGCTATATCCTGTATCTGTTCCAAGAGGAGCACCTGCCGGACTTCGATGTCCGGACGGTGTGGCAGTTCTATCACCCACCGCTCCACCACCTGCTATGTGCAGGGTGGATGCACGTCATGACGGCGATGGGACTGGAGGACATACCTTTATATGAAAGCCTACAGGTACTCCCCTTCCTGTGGTCATCGACGGCGGTCATGGTCTTTGTGCAGATTTTGCGGGAGCTCGGGCTGAAAGATCGGGCGCTGCTGCTGCCGACGGCCATTATGGCGCTGCATCCGGCGTTTCTCTACCTGAGCGGTGCGCTGAACAACGACATCCTGAGCATCCTGCTGATGCTCACGGCGCTGCTGTTCACCGTAAAGTGGTACAAAAACCCTACGGTGTGGAACATCATCCCACTGGCGCTGGCGATCGGCTTCGGCATGATGGCCAAACTCTCGGCGTGGCTGATCGCACCGGCAACGGCAACGGTCTTCATCGCGGTATTCATCAAGAACATCAAGAAGCCGCTTCCCTACCTGGGACAGTACGGGCTGTTCCTGCTGGTCTGCGTGCCGACGGCGCTCTGGTGGGAGATCCGGAACTGCATCCGGTGGGGCGTTCCGATCACCTACATCCCGATGCTGTCCAATGAGAGTGAGCAGTTTGTGGGGAATTATCCCACACTCGACCGGCTGTTCAATTTCTCGCCGTTCCAGTTCCGCTATATCTATGACTGCTTCACCATGTACGGGCAGGACTACAACGAGTTCAACCCGCTGATCGGTCTGATGAAGACCGCGGTATTTGACGAATATGTCAACACGACCAACACGGTACACGTCACAGGCTTTGCTGAGGTGCTGTTCTGGAGCCAGGTGGTGCTGGCGGCGCTGGTGCTGTTCTCCATGATCCGCGTGCTGGTACACCGGGGCGACATGAAGCCGGCGATGAAGATCGGCCTGCTGCTGACGTACATCATCACGCTCGGGAGCTATTACAGCTTCTGCTTCACCTTTGCGCACACCTGCACCCAGAGCGCACGCTATGCAACACCGGCGATCTATGTGAGCCTGCTGTTCCTCGGGTTCTGGTCGATGGAGATGAAAAGTAAGGCATCTGCCATCCTGCGGTGGTGCATCACAGGTGTTGCGTGCATTTTCACGGCGGCGAGTGCAGCGGTCTATGGGTTTATGATGTTCGTTTAGCCAATGTGCCGCCAGGGAATGCTCCCCACTCTGTGGGATGAACCCCCACCGGCATCATGATCATCAAAAAGGAGTACAGCTATGGTACGCTATGACAATGCAGTTACGATGAACCCTGCCGGTTTCGTCCTGCTGGCGGACTTTGTTCCGAGCATCGTGCAGGAGATCCGGTATTATTCCACCTACAATTTCGTCGGCGACCGGATCGACGGCTATGAGGAGCCCTGCGCGATCATCACGCAGGAGGCCGCCCGCGCCCTGAAATCCGTCAGCAATGAGATGAATGTGCGGGGATACCGGCTGAAGGTATTCGACGCCTATCGTCCGGCGGCGGCGGTCAAGCACTTTGTGTTCTGGGGGCTGGAGGATCAGGATCTCCGGATGAAGGAGTACTTTTATCCCGATCTGGAAAAGCAGGAGCTCTTCCGGAAGGGCTACATCGCGAGCCGTTCGAGCCACAGCCGCGGCAGCACGGTCGATCTGACGCTGCTCGACATGAAGACCGGCAAGGAACTGGACATGGGCAGCCCATTTGATCTGTTCAGTGAGCTGTCACACCCGGATAACCGCGAGATCACGGACGCACAGTACAACAACCGCATGCTGTTGCAGAGCGTGATGGTCAGGAACGGTTTCGAGCCGATCGACTGCGAATGGTGGCATTTCACCCTGAAAAACGAGCCCTATCCGGATACCTATTTTGAGTTCCCGGTCTCCTCGGCCTATCTGAAACGATAAGAAAACACCGCGCAAAGCCCCCGAAAGGCTCTGTGCGGTGTTGTTTTTTGTCATGCTACGATCCCTGAGACGCGGAGGATATACAGCACGGTCGCGCCGATGTGGCAGATGATGATGAGCAGGATCAGCGGGCTGCTCATGGCGATGCGCACGCCTCTCTCCTGCTGTGCAACGGTAGCGCGCGGGAAGCGGTCAACGATCAGGAGCTTTATGATCACCACAAGACCGATCAGCGCAAGCGCGGCATAGATGAAGTTGCCGATCCCCAAGGCGATCTCAAGTTCGTGCTCTTCGAAGTAGTTGAGCACCTCGGCGGCGAAGTTGATAGACATGTGGCAGATGATGGCCGGCACGAGCGAATCATGCCTTGCAGCCACATAGCCGAACAGGCAGCCCGCCGCAAAGGCAAGCAGGAACTGCGGCACATTCTCATGCCAGATACCGAAGATGAACGCCGTCATGATGATGCCGAAGTGCTGGTTGGTGCGGCTGAGGTTCTTCTGCACAAAACCGCGCATCAGCATCTCCTCGGTGATGGGCGCCACGATCACGCTGTAGATGAAGCTCATGATGATGCCCCGGACGCTTGTCGGAACGATGGCATCATTCTCATCAAACAGCAGGATGCCGCCTGCATCAAAGAGATCCACCATCAGCGATGCCGCCACGCCCGTCACGCCCTGGATACACAGCGCGGCGCAGATATAGGCGAACATCAGCCAGGGCGTCAGATCCTTTGTGCGGAAGAGATTGGGAATGGGGATCTTGGTCGCTTTACAGCCGAAAACAGCGACCAGCACATTGCAGATCCCATAGACCAGCAGGCTGAGCACGATCCACATGGTGGAATGATCCAGATAATCTATCAGCAGGTCGTTGTAATTATGCGGCAGCTCCCCGGCTGCGGAACGATCCACCATGGCGACAAGCTCCTTGATGCCGAGCACCAGACCGATCGCGATCGCATTGCTGACCAGGAAGTGACCGACAAGGAAGCCGCCCACGATGTTGTGGAAGCGCCGGATCCGGCTGCGTTCCCGGCCGCCGGGCAATCTTGGCAGGTGGAAGCCGGGGACACGGATCTCCGGCAGGATGTTGCCATAGTCACACTGGTAGCTGTGGAATTCCGAGGGGTTATCAAACGGATCCTGCGGATCGGGCATCTCGCCGATGGCTTCCGGTTCCGCGGTGTTCACGATGTAGAAGTATTCGTCGCTCAATTTTTTCACTCCTTTGCGGGGCAGCACTGCCCTCTTTCTATTGTACCACAAAACCGCGGTTTCGTAAACACTTTTTTGGAAAAAACTGCTTTCATTCTGCTTTTTTTGCAGATGCAGAAATTTTTTTGCATATCCGCTGCAAAAGATATGGACAAAACTGAGAAAATATGCTATAATGAGTACAACAAACCATCACAGCCTGTATGGCAGGAGAAAGGAAGCGCTTTATGCGGCACGAAAAATCATGCGGTGCGATCGTGTACCGCAGATTTCACGGGAATATCGAGATCCTCCTCATCCGCCACATCAACAGCGGACACTGGTCGTTCCCCAAGGGACACGTAGAGGCCGGCGAAACGGAGGTCGAGACTGCCATCCGTGAGATCAAGGAGGAGACGTCCATTGATGTCATCATCGACCCGACCTTCCGGGAGACGGTCTCCTATTCCCCGAAGCGCGACACCCAGAAGGTAGTCGTGTACTTCATCGGAAAGGCCCGCAACTACGACTATGTCCCCCAGGCGGAGGAGATCTCCGAGGTACGGTGGGTGGACATCGGCCATGCGGCGCACATGCTGACCTACGAGAACGACAAGAACATTGTCATCAAGGCAAAGAACGTCATCAAGAATGCGGCAGGATGAGACATAGTATAAGAAAGAGCTTCCGGGGGATCCGGGAGCTCTTAGCTTGTCGAGAAACCCTGGTTTCTCGCTTCGGGTGCCCCCTCCGCCGCAAGCGGGGGAGGAATTTTTGGCGGTGCTGCGACCGAGGATGAGGCAGGATGCTGCACGAAGACGAGTAGTGTCGGTCATAGATGAAAACCAACCGCACCGCAGCCGCTTTAGGGGCTCCGCCCCTAAAAACCCCGTTTTGTGCCTTCGGCACTTTTTGACAGACTGAGAGCTTCCGGTTTCCCGGAAGCTCTCTTGTTTTAGGGCAATACCGCATAAAGGACAGTGCGTCAGATGCCAGCAGATGACGTGCTGAGCCGTCAGGCGGTCTTTGTGCGGTGTTGCCTTATATACCCGTTACCGCCCGCATATTCACGGCAAGCGGCATCACATAGACAAACAGGATCGTCAGCACGCCGAGCAGGATCACAAACAGGAAGCCCACCTTCTTGACCTCCGTCGGGATCGTCAGCTTCCGGCGATAGCGCTTGCAGACCACGCACAGTGCAACGCCTGCCAGCGTAATGAGCAGACCGGGCACAAAGCCCTTGGCAGAGCCGGTGACAGCGATCGTGTTGGTTCCCTCTGCAAGGTCGATGCAGACCATGTCGTCAAACACCTTGGTCGGCGTCACAGCCTTGCCGTTGACACGGATCTTCAGGCTCTCGCTGTAGGGGATGCTCAGGATCAGACGGTCGCCGGCAGATGCCTGTACCGTTCCGGTGAGCTTGCCGGCCTTCTGGGTGAAGTCGGCGCTCTTGGCCGTGCGGTCGTAGAGCATGTCCAGATCCATCAGGAACACGCCGAAGGATGCACAGTCGCAGTCCTGGAGGCACTTGATCTCGACCGTCACGACCTCATCCTCGAATGTGCCCAGCCGCAGCAGACCATTCTCGCCACTGTTCGGGTAGGAACCGCAGACCGTACTGCCGTTGACCTTGACGCAGAAGCTGTCGTTGATCTCCTCCTTGATGGAATTGGAGACCTTGTCGAAGCAGTCGAAATACAGGCTCTCCCGGCCGGCAACATTCACATTGTAATGCAGGACAGTGCCCTCGGCGAGGTAGTAGCGATCGCCGAGCATGTCGATCTCTTCCTCATTGACTGGCTTGCAACGCTCCACAAGCTGATCGCCGGGCTGGCCGATCGTGTGCTCGAAAATGTACTGCTGCACCTCGCAGCGCTCCATCTCGGAAAAGTCCGCCGAACCTGCATCGCGTGTCACGATGCCGAGCGGTATCGAATAGTCGATCGGGTCAATGGAATACTTGTTGTTGTAGTAGACCGTTTCCCGGTGCGGCTCGCCGGCGCGGATGTTGTACTTCATGCAGAGCAGCGCATCCGTCAGCTCTGTGCCGCCGTAGGAGCCGACTTCCATCCAGTAGGAGGAGTAGCCCATGCGCTTCATCATGTCCATATAGTCGATGGATGTCAGAGAGGTGTAGTGGCTGATGGAATTGTAGCCCATCGCGCCGACCAGGTTCACATCAAAGAGCTTGGACTCCGTGCGCACACGGTAGAAGCTCTCATCCTCGATGCGATCCCCGAGATCCATGACCACGCGCTGGTTGACAGCGCGATCCTGATCCTTGTAAGCTGCCGAGCTCATGTAGATGTCCAGGTTGCAGTAGCCCTCCACCGCCAGCAGCAGTGCGCAGAGCATGGTGAAGACCTCCCGCGTGAGCCGTCCCTTGCGGAACAGCATGTAGTACAGGAGATAGGCGCCGCCGCTGAAGAACATCATCTTGATGATCATGTGGAAGGAGCGGTCATTGCCCCACAGGCCGCCTACATAGGCCGAGATGGGCTCGCGGTTGTCCTGGACGAAGCCAAGCATGAACCGTGTGACGCCGAACAGGATCGCCGAGCAGAGCATCAGAAGCGCAAAGAGCGGCATCAGCTTGCCTTTCAGCTCCTTGACGGGGCGGTGCTTGGCATCGCTGAACATGATGGCAGTTGCGGCGATCAGCACGAACTGCGGGATGAAGCCGTAGCGCGAGGGGAAGGCCATATAGCTGCCGGTGTGCCACATCAGATTGATCGGCTCCACATACAGCGGGATGCACAGCAGCGGGAGCAAAAACAGGTAGAAGTTCACGCGCTTCTCCCGGCGCTTGCCATCCATGATACAGACGAGAAAGATCACCAGCACCAGCATGGCATGCATCAGCGTGGGGAGCGTGGTCTGGTAGCGAGCATAGAAGCCGCTGGTCTCGAAGGGTTCGAGGAAGCTGCCCTTTCTGCCGCTGCCGAGGTACTGGATGAAGCTCGGCAGCCAGACTGCCGCCGACAGAAGTGCCGCCAGCAAAGAGCCTGTCACGAAGTCAACGGCGGCATGGGTATACTTCTTGTCCTTCCAGTACAGGTAGCAGAACAGCCCCATGAACAGCAGGATATACAGCACGATCATGTAGCTGATGTAGTAGTTGACGACCATCATGGCAGTCAGGACGGCCACATACGGCCACAGCCGCCGGTGATCGAGCATTTCGCCGAACGCCGTCATCAGCAGCGGGAAGAGGTACATCATGTCGAGCCAGATGTTGTTCTGGTAGTAGAGCATCGCATAGCCGCTCAGCGCGTAGCACACCGAGAAGATGCCTGCCCACGCCTTGTCGAGCGCCGGCACCCTGCGGCGGAAATAGACCACCGAGGTCAGCGAGCAGAGCATGAGCTTGAGGATGCAGAGGATGTTGACAAAGTAGATCATGTCGATCTTGTCAACGAACAGGACAAGCAAGGACAGCGGGCTCGACACGAAGAAGAACACGACGGCCCACATATTCATGCCGCCGGCATTGTCAAAGTTGAGGAACAGGCCGTCCTTGCCGGTCAGGATGTCCTTGAGGTCGCAGAGGAGCGGGATGACCTGCTGGGTCATGTCGCACCAGGCGACTGTCCCATCTCCGAAGGGGTAGAGCTCGTTCATGTAGAAATTGAAGAGCATGAGCACCATCACAAAAAACGGCGGTGCCAGATAGGGCAGGAGCTTCCGTGCCCATTCCGTGAAGCCGGCTTTCTTTTTGGCAGGCGGTGCAGTCTCTGCCGGGGCAGAGGTGCGTGCGGTTTCTTCCATAGATCAGACCTCGCTTAAAATCGGTATTATTCAGGTTATCAACTTATTTATTATAGCAAACTATCGGCGAAAAGTCAATGCAAATTCCCGTATTATGGCAGGAAATACAAAAAGTGCCTGTATTTCTGCCGGGCATCATGCAAAAGTGCGGAGCCCGCACGGGCAGACGCCCCCCGAGCTTACGTTGAATTGTGGGCGCAGAACATGCGCTGTTGGTGCACCATGATCCGAAACCCCGAAGAACTACACAGGAGCAGCTCCGCTGCGATGTGCTAAGGAAAAACAGCGATGCCCCCTTTGCGAAGCATTGGGGGCATGCGATAAACGAAGCAGTGCATTTTCAATCCGCGAAGCGACCTGCCCGCGGGGGCTCCCCGTTACTGCGGGGTGAAGTCTCTTATGTCTCCGACTTCCTGGCCGGCTCCGACGGCGGCGGCGTAGATCAGGATGATCGCCGCATCGGTGGCGTTGATGTCCTGGTCGCCGTTGACGTTGGCGTTATCGGCCTGTACCTCGGTCAGACCGGGATCATTGCCGGCGCCGATGTTGGCGGCTGCGATGAGTACCAGCGCTGCATCGGATGCATTGATGAGACGGTCGGCGTTGACATCGCCTGCGCCGATCGAAAGGGTCTCCCCTTCTGCAATGACGGTCTCATACTTGCCGTCATTGTCCGTATCGGCCGCCACACCGATGTTGGTGGGCGAGATCTCGTAGACCAGAACGTTCTTGTAGTTCGTGGAGAACGTCAGATAGGCGTAGTGCGTGGTGTTGCAGGCGAAGAGATCCACGTCATGGAGATCGTCGCCGCGCAGGACATAGCCCTCCGGAGAGATGGCGCACAGCATGTTGTTGCCGCCCTGGCCGCTGACCTCGAGCCTGAACCAGTCGGTCACACAGCGCTCCTTGTTGGTGATGAGGGAGAAGTCATACTTCAGGTTCTTGCCCTTGAGCTCGATCTGACCCTTGGGGCTGAAGTAGACATTGGTTGTGTTTTCAACATCGCTGATGTAGACGACGTCCTCGTAGTCCATGATCGTCTCGAAGGAGGCCGGGGCCGTGTCATCGTACAGCTCATAGGAAGCTGTCGGGTTGCCAAGACCGTAGGCGTACCAGTCGTGGAGCTCGCCGGTGGCATCGGTGTTGAAATACGGCTCGATTCTGCCGCTGTCACCGAGGCTGTCGTTGCCGGTACCCTCGATCGTGCGGATGCAGGGGTTCTCCTGGCTGCTGTTGAGGATGGCAAGGCCGGGGAGATAGACGGAGCTGGGCGTATCGACCATGAGGTCGGTGTAGTCCTTCATGCCGGTGTGCTTGAGGACGTTGCGGATGAAGCCGTATTTCTCGTTGCTGCCGAAGGAAGCATCCCAGTAGCAGTAGGTATTCCCGTAGCAGTAGGCCGGGAGCATCCAGCTGTAATCATCGGAGCGATAATACAGACAGGCGTCGTCCAGAAGGTAATTCTGAGAGAGGTAGTTCGGGTCGGCGATCAGGATGCGGCGGTCGTAATAGTGCGTCGAGCCGTTGAAGTAGTAGCTCCAGTTGCCCTTTTCTGCGCCATAGGCCAGAATGGAGTGCAGTCCGGAGGTCTGTCCCTGGGAATTGGTCATGCCGAAGATGAGGTTGACAAGGCCGTCGCCGGTGCAGACGGCGGATTCGAGTGTCCGGATGAATTCATCCTGGGTGCGGGTGTCGAGGATCCGGTTGACGCTCGTGTTGCGGGCGATCTGGTTCATGCAGGGGATGTTTTGCAGCTCAAAGACGAAGTTCGTCAGCGAGAGCATATCCTCGGTATTTGTGTTCCGGTTGACGATCGGATCGGCGTCATAGCGGGACAGATCGAGCTTCTTGTTTTTGGCAAGGATCTCGGAGATGGTGATGCCGAAGCAGGCACCGCCGAAGTTCTCCTGCATATCGTTGCCCATGTTCTTCTGGAGCAGCTCGCGCTCGACATTGGTCAGGCCGAAGTCGCCGCCCAGCTTATACAGCATCTTGCTGTTGATGTAGTAGCCGTAGGTGTAGTAGTCGCTGCTATTGTCGAAGCTCCAGTTATCCTGCCCCCAGATGAAGTTCTGGTCGGTCGGCGTGGAGGGGATCACCGGCGTGACAACGCCGTCCGTGACCGTCCAGCTGACGGTCAGCTCGAGCTCGATGTCACCGGTCATCGTGACAACGCCCGTCCATTGACCGGTCATGTACATCTGCTTGCCGATGCTCGTATAGGCGCGGCTGTAGCCTTCCTTGAAGCCGGACTGGTCGGTATAGTGCTGGGCGTAGGCCTCCTTGCCGTCCGGATCATAGATCGCCATGTCAATGTTATAGCCCGTCACCTCGCCGTCAAGCTGCCGGCCGTTGTCGAGGTCTGTCAGCTCATAGCAGAGATAGGCCATCTGGTCGAGCTCGAACGGGTCATTGTAGCCACCGTAGGGGGCGCCCATGTTGCCGTTGGACGACCAGACGTGCAGATTGACGTAGGGAACGGTCACATCCCAGTAGACGGTCGTCTCCACAGTGACATCGCCGGTAACGCTGACGGTACCCTTCCACTTGCCAAGCATCTCGGCTCTGTGGCCGATGTAGTTGCGGGCAGCGCTGACATCGGTACCATAGTCATCCTTGTATCTGTATTTTGAGCTATAGGTCTGCTCATGGGAAACCGCACCTCTGGGATCGTAGATGACAGCATGTGCTTCAAAGCTGATGTCATTCGCCAGTGCGCCGGTCGAGGCATTCGTCAGCTCATAGTTGATGAAGTGCATGTTGCCCCGATGATAGACGGCACCGGAACGCCACTCGCCCATTCGGTCATCTGCCACCCATAGATGCAGGTTGTAATACGTGGCCCCCACCTTGATGGGTGCCGACCAGCTATCCATCGGCTGGTTGACAGGCTTTGCCACAGCCGCCCCGGCGGTCATACCCGTCGGCAGGAGCAGCAGGTTCATGATGCAGAGCATCATGGTCAGCAGGAATGCGGTCAGACGATTGTAGGTTTTTTTCATGGAGATCCCCCTTCCCTTATATAGACCAATACCGCACAATCCGGAATCGTCAGATCGTGCGGTGATATGGTATGTAGGATCAGTATTCGATCATGTCGCCGAAGCTGATCTTTTTGATGGACTTGATGTTCTCGGTCAGATCCAGACCGCTCCAGTTCTTGCCGCCGAAGGTGCCCATATTGGCCGGATAGGACGGCAGGTTGCCGTTGCTGTAGATGAGCTCGATGATGCACTTACCGGTACCGCCAAATCTATGGTATCTGCCCTCGCCGTCAGAGCCGTAGCCCTTGCTGTCGCAGATCTTGACGGTGAACTGTGCGCCGTTCTCCATCTCTACGAGGAAACGATCGCCGCAGCGGCCGTAGAACAGACCCATTGCACAGCAGTAATCGCCGTAGGGATCACGCATAACACCCATGTTGGTGATGGCATCCACCGTGCAGCCCTGGATCGCGCTGTAGGCGGGATCCTTCTTCAGACCGCTGACGGGCTCATAGGCGAAGCAGTTCGTCCAGCCCTCTTCGTGCGGGTACTCGGCAAGCACTTCGACCGCCTCGGTGTGGCCGTAAGCGACTGCGCTCAGTGCGCTGTTGCCGTCTGCTTCAACAGTGATCTTGTACTCGGAGTTCTCGCGCAGGCCGGTGACATAGCACAGACCCTCGGACTTCTTCTCGTAGTAGATCATGCTGGAATAGGCGTAGTTCGGATCGGTGGATTCGCAGCGTACATTGTAGGTCATGCCGTCTGCTGCATTCCAGGTGACCTTGAGGCAGGATACAGAGATCCTGGAAACGTTCATTGCCTCGATCGTGTTGTTGACAGCCTGTACCGGATTCGCCACAAGCTCGCCGACGCCTGCATTGGCTGCGTGGCAGAGGATGCCGGTGGCATCGGAGGCATTGATCAGGCCGTCGCCGTTGAAGTCGGCTGCGTTCTCCTGGGAGAGCGTCAGGCCGGAATCATCGCCGGAGCCGATGATCGCTGCTACGATCAGGACCTTTGCGGCATCGCTTGCATTGACGACCATGTCGCCGTTGATGTCGCCGGGCTCCAGAACGGTCTCATACATGCTCTGGAAGCAGATGCCGAACATAGCGGCATACTTCTCGGCAGTGGAGTCGGGATAACCGATCAGCGTCTTGGCAGTGACCGTTGTGCCGGTCTCCTCGCCGCCGCCGATCTGGCAGTCGATGTTCAGGACGGTGAACTTATCCAGCGCCTCGCACTGGAAGAATGCACCGGAGCCGATATATTCCGTGGATTCCGGAACGGTCACCTGCTCTAAAGCAGTGCAGGCGTAGAAGGCGCTCTCACCGATGGTCACCAGATGCTGCGGGAGCTCCAGCTCCGTGAGCTTGGTGTCCGCAAAAGCACTTGCGCCGATCTCCTCGAGGGAATCCGGGAAATTCACAGCGGAAACGCCGCTGCTGTAGAAAGCTGAGTCGCCGATCACGGTCAGTCCCTCAGGAAGTGTCACATCCTGAAGAAATGCGCAGAACCGGAACGCATTTGCGCCGATCGAGGTCACGCCCTCCTCGACAACAATGTGCTCGATGCTGCTGCGGACACTGTACCAGGGCGTATCCGATGCATTCTCATAATCGGCCATAGCCCCTGTACCGCTGATCGTCAGTGTACTGTTACCGTCGTAGCTCCACTCGGTAGTGCTGCCGCAGCTGCCGTTCTCTGAAGCGTGTGCGGTGATAACAGTCGTGTTCGTCGGCGTGACAATTCCTGTCGGCAAGCACAGCAGCGCTGCACAGGCCGCTGACAGGACTACTGTCAGTCGTCTATTCATAGATCATCCTCCTAAGATAGCCGGTCGGCAGACCGGGTCGGGGCAAGCACTGTGCCTGCCGTTAAAAAAGATTCGTATGCCGCTATTCGGCATTTCCTTCCGTTTCCTTTGCTATTATAGCACATAAAATCAAAAATGTCAAATCGGTAACAGAAAAAACCACAGGATGCACGAAAAAAAATTCTGATCCCAGGCCAAATTTTGTAGGATCAGAAGAAATTTTGTAATATTTTTGGTAATTATTAGCATTTTCTGAGACGGTCTGATATGTCGATTCCGTCAAAGAAGCACCCTCAAAACTGCTTTTTCTATGGCATTTTGTTGCGTCGGATCATTTCCAGGTGCCCCACGCCTGCACATCCTTATGGATCAGACAGTAGAAGATAGAGAGAATGACAAAAGCGGCGATCACCCCGCAGAGGGCGCCGGAGCTGTCCACGAGCATATCTCGCAGCTCGCAGGAGCGTCCTGGGATGAAGCTCTGGTGGAATTCATCTGTGACAGCATAGACAGAGGCCGCGCCAAAGGCGATCAGGCCGCCCGCTTTGACCCGGTGCAGCCAGAGGTAGCCGAGGAACGCAAGCATGGCATATTCCGAGAAATGTGCGCCTTTCCGGACGATGAAGGTCAACCCCGCAATGATCTTTGACTGCTCCCCGGCGTCAAATTCCCGGAAATTGGTCAGCAGATGCCGTGCAGCAAAAGTGGCAAAGCGGCTGCTGGTCAAAGAACTGTCGTCCGCCGGCTGCGCGGACATGCAGAAGATGAAGACCATCAGCGCCAGCATCAGGAGCGGAAAGACGAAGTGCCAGTATTTTTTGATCATAGTTCTCCTTTCGGCGATCAATCGGGTTCGGCATTATAGAAAATGCGGTATTTGCGGACATTGTGGCAGCGCGTGCTGTTGACAAGGCCGATCGCCGTGTACATACACAGCACGGCCGTGCCACCTGCGCTCATAAATGGCAGCGGGATGCCGATTACGGGCATCGTCTTGAGCACCATGCCGATGTTCATGAAGCAGTGGGCAAAGAGCATGCCGAAGGTGCCGACGCAGATGAATTTGCCCTGCAGATTCTTGGAATTCACGCTGTCGATGAGTACCTTTGTGCAGATGAACACGAGCAGTCCGAGCACGAGCAGCGAGCCGATGATGCCCCAGACCTGCCCGATATAGGAATAAATGAAGTCGTTGTGCATCTCCGGGACGCGAACATAGTCGCCGTCGAGGAGCCCTGCGCCGAACGTGCCGCCGTTGGCGAGTGCCGAAAGCGCGCGATCCTGCTGGTATTCGAGGTTCTCGGGGTCGGTGCCGGGATGGATCAGCACAAGGATACGGTTTTTATGCGTATCCTGTAAGAGAAAATTCCACGCGACCACACAGGCTGTCGGGATCAGAATGGCTAAAGACAGGACATACCGCATGGCGATCTTGGAGCTGAGCAGCTCCGCCAGGAAAATGATGCCAAAGACGATCGCCGTACCGTAGTCGCCCTGCAAGGCCACGATGCCGATCGGGAACAGGCCGTGCAGGCAGAGCAGCAGAATATGCGTGAGCTTGTTCATCTGCTCCTCATCCCGCGCTAAATGGTAGGAAAAGGTCAGGATGAACGCCAGCTTCAGCAGCTCGGAGGGCTGGAGGTACAGCGGGCCGATCTCGAGCCATGCACGGTCGTCCGCGCCGCCTCTGCTGTAGCCGAGGGGGGTGAACGTCAGGAGCGTCATGAGCACGGCAAATGGCGCATAGATGAACCATAGCCGGATGTATTTATTATAGTCGATCACGCTGAGCACGATGACCATGATGAGTCCCAGCATGCTTGCAACGACCTGTGTCCGGAAGGTGCCCATGTCGCAGCGGCTCTCAAGCTCATTGGAGGCGATACTGAACAGCATGAGACAGCTGATCGCCGAGCAGGCCAGCACGGCCAGGATCAGCGAATTGTCCGATGCACGGAGATATTTCTTTGCATTTTCAAAAAATTCTTTCACGAGTTCTCCTTCCTGCCCTGCTTCGGGGGAAACGAGGCGGAACCTGACTGTTTGAGGTATTTGCTGGCGAAGCCGCGGAACTGCGTAGCTACGGCGATATCGCTCCGGGTGATGTGGTCGTTGCCGTTCAGGTCGGCGGACGTCAGTGCCAGCCGCTGGAGACGGGAGAACGCTCTGGCGCTCAGGCCGTAGCGGAGGTGTGCCTGCCGCAGGAGCACCTCGGCGGCTTCGTCCATCTGGCAGCAGTCGGCAAGCATATTGTCGGGGATCATGGCGTTGCAGTAGATGTCCGTCCCCTTGAAGCGCTCGTTCTGGCGGGCGCGTGCCGCCTCGACACGCTCACGGATCGCAGCGGAGCTCTCCGCCTTCTCCTTGGAGGCCAGATCGTCGAACGACACGGGATCCACGTCGATGCACATATCGAACCGGTCGAGCAGCGGCCCGGACAGGCGGTTCATATAGGATGCGATCTGGTTCGGGGAGCAGGTGCATTTCTTGTTCGGGGCGCCGTAATAGCCGCAGGGGCAGGGATTGGTCGCTGCCACGAGCATGATGCTACACGGGTAGACGGCCGTTCCGGCGGCGCGGGAGATGGTGACCTCGCGGGTCTCGAGCGGCTGGCGGAGGATCTCGAGGGTGCTGCGGCCGAATTCTGCCAGCTCATCGAGGAACAGGACGCCGTTGTGCGCCAGCGAGATCTCGCCCGGTGTCGGGATCGAGCCGCCGCCGATCAGTCCGGCGGGCGATACGGTATGATGCGGGGAGCGGAACGGGCGTTCGGTGATGAGCGGGTCGTTCTTGTTGAGGAGCCCCGCCACGGAGTAAACGTTTGTCGTCTCGAGGATCTCGGCGCGGGACATCTCCGGCATGATCGTGGGCAGGCGGTTCGCCAGCATGCTCTTGCCGGAGCCGGGCGCCCCGATGAGCAGGATGTTGTGCCCGCCGGCTGCGGCCAGCTCCATGCCGGCTCTGGCCTTGACCTGTCCGCGGACATCGGCCATGTCGATGATGTGCTCGGGACGGCGGATTTCTCC
>JAGADP010000306.1 GCA_017828885.1 Oscillospiraceae bacterium
GATAGTAGTGTCCCGTGCGTGTTTTTTTTTAGAAGGAGGGAGTGTCTTTATGAAAAGGAAAAACAGCTTGAAACGGTTTCTTGCAGCGGCGGTATCTGGGGTGATGCTGTGCATGGTAGGAGGGACATTGCCGGGAGGGGTTCCGGATCTTGCTGCGCCGATCACGGCGCATGCAACCGACAAGACTGCGGATGAAGCGATATCATGGGTGAAGTCTCAGCTTGGCAAAACGATCGAGTCAGACGGTTCTCCGGTTGGTTCGGATACGTGGGCACAGTGCGTTGATCTGGTTCAAGCGTATTATCGTTTCCTTGGCGTGGATGCTGTTTGGGGAAACGGCGGTGATTATTCGTGGAATGACCTGCCGGAAGGCTGGAGCAGAATTGAGGGTGCACAGCCTGAAAAGGGTGACATCCTCGTCTATGTGAATGGCGGTGCTGGTCATGTTGGTATCTATGAATCTGATTTTTCCCATTTTCATCAGAATCTTGAGTATAAGGAAGGCAACCATCACTATGTTGAGCAGATCACTTCCTATGCATATAACGGGTTTAACGCTCGCTATTGGGGTGTTGTTCGTCCAAACTTTTTGAACGTTATTACAGGCCCCGAAATGACCGAAGCAGAAGGCGCTGGACAGACCATCCCGGACGGCACCTACTGGATCAAGAGCCATGTTTCGGATACTGCATTTGTGGATCCTGCTCCCGGCAATGACGTTCCGGCAGCAAGTTCTTCCAATGTGGCCATTACTGACTATAAAGGCGCATTACCGGGTATTCAGGATGCATGGACATTTGAGTATCTGAATAACAACTATTACAAGATCACACAGGCGGGTACAGATATGTGCCTGGATGTCTGGGCTGCTGATAATAAGAGCGGAACAAATGTCCAGCTCTATCCGTGGCATGAATCCCCCGCACAGATGTGGTCTGTGGTGAAAACAGAATATGGCTATCGGCTCCGATCGAAATGTAATTCCTTCTCTCTGGACGTTCACGGCGGAGGAACAGAATCCGGAACGAACGTTGAGATATGTGTGTGGTATGGCACGAAAGCGCAGCTTTATGATCTGATCCCGTTCAGCGAGCACCAGTTCAAAGGAAAGGGAACAAAGGAATCTCCGTATGAGATCAGCTCGGCAGAAGATCTGCGCATGCTCTCTAAATATGCGAGCGACAGTATGACAGAGTCGTTTTATAACGATAAATACTATATCCAGACAGCAGACATTGACCTTAAAAACGAATCCTTCAACCCGATCGGACGGTATGATGATGTGAACGGCTATCTGTTCTCGGGGCATTACAATGGCAATAACCATTGCATCAAGAATCTGAAAATTGACTGTGATTATAATTACAGCGGACTGTTCGGTTATGCAGCTTATAACGCAGTAATTGAGAATCTCGTCATTTATGGCGATGTGATCTGTCCGACACATCATCATGCCGGCGGCATTGCCGGTGGTATCGGCGATGGGGCGATCATCCGAAACTGTGCCTTCATTGGCAATGTTTCCTCTGTTGAAAAAACCGGCGGTATCACTGCTTCTGTCTTTAAAAACGGAACCATTACAAACTGCTACTTCAACGGCACTATCGCATCTACAGAAAGTCCTGAATACGCTGGTGGCATCGTCGGCTATATCCTGATCGGCAGCGATGAAGGAACGGCGAAATTCGACATCAAGAACTGCTATTCTGCGATCAACAGCAAAATCAACGGCGGCATCATCGGCCTGACGAAGATCCAGGGTAACGGTGCCATCACAGGTGAAAACAACTACTATCTGAAATCCTCTGCTTCGGCAGGCATGACGGGTGCCTATACGAAAGGGTGTGCCGGTGTCACCGAGGAAATGATGAAGCTCTCTGTGCCGGAATTGCTGGGTTCACCGTTTGTTGAAAATACATCCGCAGCCCTGAATGACGGTTATCCCATTTTTGAATGGCAGGTCATCCCGGCCGGCTCCGGCGACCTCAACGCCGACGGCAAGACCGATGTGACCGACCTTGTCCTCCTGCAAAAATGGATCCTGAAGGTGAAGAACACCACGCTGAAGGATGCCGATGCCGCTGACCTTAACGGCGACGGCGTGATCGACGTATTTGACCTTGCGCTCCTGAAACGCAAGCTCCTGCAAAAATAAGCTTTTCCCACCCTGTAGGCAGCTATGGGGTGGGCTTTTTTGTCCTCTTCCCGAAAAATCAGCCTCTTTTTTCAAAAAAATCAGAAAACCTATTCCATTTTCCGAAAATCTGTGTTATAATAATATTACGAATACCCTAACGAACGGAGGCGTTTACATGATACAGCCCTATTATATGAACCGTGAGCTCTCCTGGATCGGCTTCAATGTCCGTGTCCTCGAGGAGGCTGAGGATCCCAACAATCCCCTTCTCGAACAGCTCAGCTTCTCTGCCATCTACCAGAGCAATCTGGACGAATTCGTGCAGGTTCGTGTCGGCGCGATGATCGACCGCATGGAGCATGAGCCCAAGAAAAAGGACTCCCGCTCCGGCATGAAGCCCAAGGAACAGCTCAAAGCCATGCTTGAGGAGATCGCGGCGCTCCTGCCCCGCAAGGACAGAGCCTATTTTCATACGATGGAGCAGCTCCGTGCCTACGGCATCGAGCATGTGACCTTCAACGATGCGGCCCCCGATGAGCAGACCTACCTCGAACAGTACTTCAAGATGGAGGTCAAGCCTTTGCTCTCGCCCATCGTCATCGACAAGGGGCAGCCGTTCCCCTTCCTGAAAAACAAGTCGCTGTACATCGTGGTGCAGCTTGCATCCAAGTCCGGCGTGAAGCTCGGTATCATCCCCATCAGCAGCCACGCGCTCCGCGTCATCCGGCTCGGACGTACCAGCCGGTTCGTGCTGCTCGAGGATCTGATCCTGCACTTTGCACCGTATGCCTTCAAGGGACACAAGGTCCTCGAGGCGGCTGTGATGCGCGTCACCCGCAGCGGACTCATCACCTACGGCGGCCATGCGCCGGACGAGGGGACGGATTTCTGCGACGTGATGGAGGATCTCATCCACAAGCGCAACAAGCGCGAGGCCGTGCGCTTGCAGATGAACAGCAGCCTTTCTCCCGAGGTCATGGAGTTCCTGCTCGGGAAGCTCTGCCTGAAAAAGAAGCAGCTCTTCTTCGAGGAGGCACCGCTCGACCTGAGCTTTGTCTACAAGCTTCAGGAGTTCAACGACGCGCCGGAGCTGCGCTATCCGCCGCAGAAGCCCCAGAACCGCCGGGACATCTCCGCCCGCAAGTCCATGATGACGCAGATCGCCGAGCGGGACATCCTGCTGTCCTATCCTTACGAATCCATCTCGCCCTTCCTGCGTCTGCTCGATGAAGCAGCGCTCGACCCGGATGTGGCGTCCATCAAGATCACGCTCTACCGCGTGGCGACCAATTCCCGCGTGGTCGAGGCACTCTGCCAGGCGGCCGACAACGGCAAGGACGTGCTCGTGCTGGTAGAACTCCGGGCACGCTTTGACGAGGAGAACAACATCGGCTGGGCGAAGCGCCTGACGGATGCGGGATGCACCGTCATCTACGGGCCGCACAACATGAAGGTACACTCCAAGCTCCTGCTCATCTCCCGCCGGACGGAAAACGGCGTGCAGAATTTCGTGCAGGTCGGCACAGGCAACTACAACGAGAAGACCGCGCGTATCTACACCGATCTCTGCCTGATGACGTCGAATCCGGACATTGCGGAGGATGCGCGGCATGTGTTCGATGCACTCTCGACAGACAGCCTGCTTGAGCACACCAATGCGCTGCTCGTGGCGCCGCTCTGCATGCGCAGCAAGCTGCTGGCCATGCTCGAGGAGGAGATCATCCACGCCAAGAACGGCGAGGAGGCGTACTTTGCCGCCAAGGTCAACTCGATCAGCGACAAGGGTCTGATGGACAAGATCGCCGAGGCATCGCAGGCGGGCGTGCGGGTCGAAATGGCCGTGCGCGGCATCTGCTGCCTGAAACCGGGCGTTCCGGGGTACACGGAGAATGTGCGCATCGTGAGCATCGTGGGACGCTACCTCGAACATAGCCGCATCTACATCTTCGGCACGAAGGAGCGGCGGCGCGTGTTCATCAGCTCGGCGGACTTCATGACCCGCAATACCGTACATCGTGTCGAGGTGGCAGCACCGCTCTATGACGAGAACCTGCGGGAGCAGGCTGTTTCGCTGGTGCAGCTCTGCTTAGCGGACAACACCAAGGCACGTATCGGACAGTCGGACGGCACCTTCGTCCACTGCATCCCGGCGACCGGCAAGGCTGCGATCAATGCGCAGCAGGCACAGTATGACCGTGCCGCGGCTGCTGCCAAGAAACGGTAACGAAAGGAGACTGTTTTGGAAGATAAAGAAACAAATGTGGAACTCGAACCGGAGATCTCCGAGGTGAAGGCGGAGGGCTTCCACCGGTACACCTGGCGGGAGAATGCCCAAAAATCGCTCTGGACGCTGCTGACCGTCGCGGCTGCGATCATCTTCTACTACCTGATCCAGTCGCTCGGCGAGATCACCGGCTATCTGGGAATGATCTTCAAGGGCATCAGTCCGGTGCTCTGGGGTCTGGTCTTTGCCTATCTGCTCGGGCCGGTCGCGCGATTCTATGAACGCAACCTGATCGAGATCTTCACGCAGAGAAAGCCACTGTCCGAGAAAGGCCCCAAGCGGATCCGGGTCGCATCGGCGCTGCTGACGCTGCTGACAGCCATCGCGCTGATCACGGTATTGCTGCTGCTGGTCATCCCGGAGATCTACAACAGTATCACCGGCATCGTCAAGGAGCTGCCGTCCCAGGTGGATCGCCTGATGGTACAGCTCCGCAACCGGACATTCTTTGACGACGCAAGCGTCCTCGGGCAGTATGCCAACGGCGCGATCCTCAATGCTCTGGAGGCTGCCGAAAAATGGTTGAGCACCGAGCTCCCCAAGCAGGCGCAGACCATCGGCGGCTACTTCTTCACCGGTGTCAAGGGTGCGTTCAGCATTGTCTATAATCTGGTCATCGGCCTCATCATCTCGACCTATGTGACGATCGACAAGGAAAAGCTGCTCAATCAGTTCAAGCAGGTGATGTTCACGATCCTGCCGACCAAGTCCGCTGAAGCCACGAGCGAGATGCTCAAGCGCGGCAACAAGAAGCTGAGCGCTGCCATCCATGGCAAGATCTTCGATTCGTTCATCATCGGCGTGATCCATTTCATTCTGGTGAGCTTCGCCAATCTGCTGCCGTGGTTCGACTACCCCTATCCGGTGCTGCTCGCGGTGATCGTGGGCGTGACGAATGTGGTACCGTTCTTCGGACCGATCGTCGGCGGCTGCATCACGGGTCTGCTGGTACTCTTCGAGAACCCGTCCGCTGTGATCCCGTATGTCATCATCGTGGTGGCGCTGCAGCAGTTCGACAGCAGCTTCCTCGATCCGCATATCGTCGGTGCGCGCATCGGACTGCGGCCGTTCTGGTCGATCTTCGGATGCTTGCTGGGCAGTGCGATCCTCGGTGTACCGGGCTTTGTACTGGGTCCCCCGGTCGTGGCGTTCGTCTATGAGGTCGCCAGCGACTGGACAGACCGCAACCTCCGCAAGAAGCACCTCGAGGAGGAGTTCGGGCTCCGGCCGGAGGAGGAAAAGCTGAAGGAAGAGGCCGCCGAGGAGGCCGCCGAACGTGTGCCGGAGATCCGGCGCCTTGCAGCGTTCCTCAAAAAGGCAGGCGTCAACATCTCCAACGGCATCGAAAAGATGAAAAAACCCAAATGATCCGATCGCCCCTGATGCACAACAGCATCGGGGGCATGTCATTTTTTCACCGGGTCGCAGGCCACTGGCAGCATTTGGTTCGTTCCGTTAACTTATACAAAATATATCCCTGCTTTTTTTGCATAAAGCATTGACAACCACCCCCTTTTTCCGGTATAATAAAAGGTGATGATTTTGAACCGGCAGAACTGATAGACCACTTATCAACCAAGCAAAAGAAAGGGTGATCCTATGGGCATCTTTCGATTCACCAGACAAAACCATGTGCAGCTCTCCGACGACTGGAAGCTGTTTGCAGATCTGTTCCACACCATCGGTGTGTTTACCTACAAGGATTCCGTCCAGACCGTATTTTTTGACGACAACGCCCAGCGCATCCTCTCGGTCGGCAAGAGCCTGCCGCGGGAGGAGTATCAGGCGATGCTCAAAAAGCTGATGCAGGAGCCTGTGGAGAATGAGCAGAGCCTCTATCTCATCCGCACCGGTGCCGAAAAGCGCTGGCTGAAGCTCCATCTCACACGCCGCTCCGATGAGGAGATCGGCTTTGTGGAGGAGATCACCCGCCGGGTATCCCAGCAGAATGCCGACCTCCAGGAGTATGACGAGGTCACGGGCATGATGCTCGTCCCCGCCTTTTCCCGCACCATCCAGCGGAAAATGCAGGACGGCGTGCCGTTCCGGATCGCCGCTGTACATATCTCCGGGCTCGACAAGGTCGCGGACTTCTCGGTCTCCGGCAGCAGCAACTACTGCATGGCTTCCGTGGCCGAGGTGCTCGGGCGCTTTGCCGGTGAGCAGGTGCTGTTTGCCGTCAAGGGCTTCCAGGATTTCTATGTCAGCTTCTTTGGGATGGATGAAAAGACCGTGGAAGCGCAGCTCCGCCACATGAGAACGGCCGTTGCGGAGTGCATCATCTCGGATGACTTCGGACAGGCGATCGAGACCGACACCTCCAACAGCCTCGATCTGCATGCAGGTCTGGCCGTGTTCCCGGAGGACAGCGATTCGCTGCGGGGACTCATCACCTGCGCCGAGTTCGCGCTGTTTGAGACACAGCACAGCAGCCAGAACCCCATCGTCCACTTCTCCCTCACCGATTTCGACCGCAAGAAGGACGAATACCGCGAGGAGCAGCTCTTCAACGAGACGATCAACCAGAACAAGCTCACCTATCACTTCCAGCCGATCGTGGATGCCCGCAACGGCAACATCATCGGCTATGAGGCGCTGATGCGCTCGGAGCACTTTGCACCGGCGCGGCTCCTCGAGCTGGCGGAGAAGTACAACTGCCTCTACGAGGTGGAAAAGCTCACGCTGTTCAACACGCTGCGCTATCTGAGCGAGCACCAGAATGCCTTCTCCGACCGCAAGCTGTTCATCAACTGCATCCCGACCAAGATCCTGTGTGACGGTGACTTCGGCGAGCTGCGCCTGACCTACGAGGATCTGCTCGGCAGGGCGGTCATCGAGATCATCGAGCAGTCCGAGGGCTCCGAGGAGATGCTCCGCACGCTGCGGGAGCGCTGCCACCTGGTGGGCTGCGGGCTTGCCATCGACGACTACGGCAGCGGCTATGCCAATACGGCGACGCTGCTCAAGAATATGCCGAATTTCGTCAAGATCGACCGGGAGCTGATCGACGGTATCTGCAAGAATTCCAAGAAGCAGCAGCTTGTGGCCGGTATCATCGACTATGCACACGACAACCAGATCACTGTCCTGGCCGAGGGCGTGGAGGAGGAAGCCGACCTCAAGACGCTCATCCGCATGGGCGTGGATCTGTTCCAGGGCTTCTATACCGCCCGTCCGACGCCCTACCTCCTCGAGGAGATCTCCAAGGAGGTGCGGGATGTCATCATCAACACGAATCTCGAAGGCACGACCAGCGCCCGCAAGATCTACAATGCGCACAATGACACGGAGCTCGATCTGGTCGATCTGGCGCTCCAGAACTACACCGACATCCATGTCTTCCGCCACCAGCTGACCATCATCGGCGATCCCGAAAAGCAGGTGCCCATGCACATCACGGTCATGGACAACCACAGCTGCGAGCTGACGCTGCGGAACGTGAACATGATCTGCCGCGAGAAGCCGACCATCTCGGTGGGGAGCTATGCACAGCTCTCGCTCATCGCCGAGGGCAAGAATGTCCTGAACTTCACGGGCATCCGGGTGCCGGAGGGGGCGTATTTCCATCTGCTCGGGTCGGGCGACCTGAAGGTGGACTGCTTCTCCAAGTTCGGCTATTGCATCGGCGGCGACTGCGACAGCAGCTACGGCAATATCACGCTCGAATCCACGGGCGTTGTAGAGCTGCTCTGCAACAGTGACCGCGGCATCGGCATCGGCGGCGGCTCCAATCCGGACGACTCCGAGATCATCCTGCAATCCGGCGAGGTGCATGTCAGCGTGGGTTCGCCCAATGCGCTCGGCATCGGCTGCACGGACGGCGGCTCGATCATCTATTCGGATGCAGCCTGCAAGCTCAGCATTGAGGTCAACGGCATCAGCGGCATCGGCATGGGCGCACTCACGGGCGAGACGCATGTGAAGTGCTATTCCGATCTGAGCTTCAACGGCGGCGGCAACAAGGTCGTCGGCATCGGCGTGCTGAACAAGGGCACGGGCGAGATACTCGTTTCGGATGCCGAGCTGCGGTTCTTCGTCCGCACGAATTACGGCGCCTGCATCGGTGCCATCGGCGGCGATGTCAAGGTCGATGTCAACAACTGCAAGGTACAGGTCAATGCCGAGGGCGGCGAGATCACCGGCATCGGCGACGCCAAGGGCTCCGGCGACGTTTCGCTCGATCACACGGAGCTGCGGGCCTATATCTCCGCTGCCAAGCCCTATGAAGCAGGCTCCCGCACCGGGCAGTTCACCATGCGCAGCTCTGCCATCATGGCGGATATCAACGAGCATCATAACGATATGACATCTTAAATGGCCCCGAAATAACCTCGAAGCCGCCATATCAGGCGGTTTTGAGCTGTAAACTAATAAATAGATAAAGCGGGTTAAGGGGGTGCAACCCCCTTAAAATCCCTTCCCCCCCCTTTGGGGGTGGTGCCGCGGTTTGGGGGGGGGGGGGGCAAGCGCTACTTGTCTATCAGGGTAAAGGAGCTTATATTATGAGCGAGACAAAAAACTATGAAGTCCTGCTGGATGCGACCCGGAATGCGTTTCAGGCGCTGTTTAAAGAGCATCCGGAGCATTACTACTACTGCACGCTGATCATGTCCGAGTGCGCCACGCCGTTCATTGCGGCATTCTCGGAGGAGGCATTGCAGCAGGCGGTGGACGCGAATGACGGGAACTATTCCGCCGAGGAGCTGAAATGGTCGTATGCGGATTCTCCCTACTGCGCCTATGGCTATGAGGAATACTTCACCGAGCTGGAGCAGGTTTTCAACGGGCAGATGGATGCCATCGACAACGATGACGAGTACGATGCCGCCATCGAGGACTGGATGGACATGATGGAGCGTGTCATGAAGCAGCTTGACGAGGAAAAGCTCTTCGGTGAGGGTGCAGTGCGTGAAGCCATGATCATCAACGCCGAGTACATGCCGCCGGAGGATTCCAATGCGGAGCGTGCCGAGCGTCTGAACGCCAGAGCAGCGTATCAGGAGTGGTATGCGGAGAATTTTGCATAATTAAATCAAATAAGATGCAGGTGCAGGAGGCTCAGCCTCCTGCCGAGGGTGGTTTAGGAGGGGCGAGCAGCCCCTCCTGAGCGGTCGCTATGCGGCCGCTAAAACCATCACATTAAACTGTAAGGAGTAGCATTTATGAAATTAGGTATGGTAGGTCTCCCGAACGTCGGGAAAAGCACACTCTTCAACGCACTGACGAACGCCGGTGCGCAGTCCGCCAACTATCCGTTCTGCACCATCGAGAAGAACGTCGGCGTGGTATCCGTGCCGGACAGCCGTCTGGACTATCTGGCGAAGATGTACGAGCCGGACAGCTTCAAGCCGGCCACGCTGGAGTTTGTGGACATTGCGGGTCTGGTCAAGGGCGCTTCCAAGGGCGAGGGTCTCGGCAACAAGTTCCTGGCGGACATCCGTGAGGTGGATGCCATCGTGCATGTGGTACGCTGCTTTGAGGACATCGACATCATCCATGTAGACGGCAGCATCAACCCTGCCCGCGACATCGAGACCATTAACCTCGAACTGATCTTTGCGGATATGGAGATGGTACAGCGCCGCATCGACCGTGCCAAGAAGCTGATGAAGGGCGACAAGAAGGCTGCCGTGCAGGTGGATTTCTTCGAGCGTCTGCTGGCACATCTCGAAGAGGGCAAGTCCGCCCGCAGCTTTGACATGACCGATGACGAGAAGGAGTTCATGACCGACACGCCGCTGCTGTCGGCAAAGCCTGTCATCTATGCGGCGAATCTCTGCGAGGCAGATTTCACCGGCGACCTGGCGAACCAGCAGCATTTCCAGGCGGTCAAGGCCATCGCCGAGGAGGAGCACGCTGCCGTGCTGCCCATCTGCGCACAGACCGAAGCGGAGATCTCCGACATGAGCGACGAGGACAAGGCAATGTTCCTCGAAGAGCTGGGTCTGGAGGAGTCCGGTCTGAACCGTATCATCCAGACGGGCTACAGCCTGCTGGGGCTCATCTCGTTCCTGACCGCCGGCAAGCAGGAGGTACGTGCCTGGACGATCACCAAGGGCACCAAGGCACCGCAGGCAGCCGGCAAGATCCATACCGACTTCGAGAAGGGCTTTATCCGTGCCGAGATCGTGGCATTCTCCGACCTCGAGAAGTGCGGCAGCATGTCGGCTGCCAGAGAGCAGGGTCTGCTCCGTCTCGAAGGCAAGGAGTATGTGATGCAGGACGGCGATATTGTGGAATTCCGGTTCAATGTCTGATGCTGATCTGATCGGGATGCTGATCCCGTCTGTCTTCTGCATTATCTGGGGTATCGCGCAGATCATTGTCAGCCGGAAGCGGAAGAATGAACTGGAGACCTGCACCGAGATGGTGACTGCTACGATCGACGATGCATCTAAGATCCGGCGAAGATACGGCTATAACTATTATTACATGCTGCGCTATGTGTGGATGGATGAGGTGTACAAGGTACAGATCAAGACGCTCGAGCCCTTCGGTGCGACCGGGGAAGAAACGGTCATCCACATCGACCCGGACCGTCCGAAAAAGATCCGCTTGCCCGAATCCAAGGCGATGAGCTTCGGCTGGCTCGTCATGGGCATTGCCATCCTCGTGGTGGGTTTCGTGTGGGCGGTCGGAGCGATCGGCTATTACCTGATGATGGGGTGACGGCGATGGGTATCGAAAAACTGATCGTCCTTCTGTTGGTATCGGGTATCTTTTTCATCGGGGGCGGCTGGCAGCTCGTGCGGTATTTCCTGCGGAAGCAGCGGGAGAAGCATTGCACAGTGCCTGTCACCGGCGAGATCATCGCGGTGAAGATCAAGAAGCTGCGCCGCGCCACCCACTACCGCTACACGGTGCGCTATTACTGGGAGGGCGAGGCACACACGGCCGACTTCCGGACGATGAACGATGTCGGCGGCATGGGAGATGAGCTGGAGGTCTACACAGACCCGGCGCATCCGCAGTATATGTTCTCCAATGTCGAGGACTTGCAGGGCTATGCCGATCTGCTGCTCGGGATCGCGCTGATCGTGATCGGCGTGTTCTGTCTGGTCGCAGAGCTGGGCTGGAATCCGTGATCCGGGGGAGGTAAATGGTATGCAGCCGGTCAATATCATGCATTTTGTGTCATCCGTCTTTCTGATGGCGGCGGGTGTTATGGCGGTGGTATCCAGCAGGATCCTGCGCCGGGAGGAAGAGGTCTGTACGGAGAGCGTCACGGCGACATTGCTCGAAGCACAGCGCTTCCGGAGCCGCTCCGGCTATCACTATTACTATGTACTGCGCTATACCTGGAACAGCAAGACCTACGAGCGGGAGTACAGCGCAGAGGAAACGCTCGGCAATGCGGGAGATGAAGCGGTCATCCATATCAATCCGGAGAACCCGGAGCAGATCCGCTCGGTAAAGGCATCGAGCCGGAGCCGGTACTGTCTGGCAGCCGGGGTCGCCATGATCGCAGGCGGCGTGATCTGGCTGATCGTATCCATCATCAAGACGTTAATGCTAATATGAGTGGGTGCAGGGCACCTGCATGCGGGGTCACCCTGCGAAAGGAAGTACGTTATGAAACAAGTTCTGATTTTTACAGACGGTGCCTGCTCCGGCAATCCGGGGCCGGGCGGCTGGGGGACGATCCTGCGCTTCGGTGCGATCGAGAAGGAGCTCTCCGGCGGCGAGGCAAAGACCACCAACAACCGCATGGAGCTGACGGCTGTCATCGAGGGGCTCAAAGCCCTGAAGGAGCCCTGTGCCGTCACCCTCACGACCGACAGCAAGTATGTCTGCGACAGCATCAACAAGGGCTGGGTCTACGGCTGGCAGAAGCGCGGCTGGGTCAAGTCCGACAAGAAACCCGCACTCAATGTCGATCTCTGGGAACAGCTCCTGCCGCTTTTAGAGACGCACAAGGTCACCTTCGTCTGGGTACACGGCCACGCCGGTCACCCGGAGAACGAACGCTGCGACAGGCTGGCTGTGGCGGAATCTGTCAAGTATAAGTAAGGGGAGGTTTCGGCGGGCTATCGCCCGCTTAGGAGGGGCTCCTCGCCCCTCCTAAACCACCCTCGGCAGGACTATGCAGCCCTGCACCCGCGCCTTTTCACTTTTGGGAGATAAAACAAGACCTCTGCATGTTGGGTGCAGAGGTCATTTGTTTTATTCAGCTGTGGGGAAGCCGTTGTCATTTGCCCATTGCAGGATGGCAGCACCCTCCGGTGCGTGGATGGTACACTTGGGATCAAGATCCTCGAGCCCCCAGCTCTGGTAGGTCAGGGCGGGGTTCAGGACGTACAGATCCGTGAGCTGGCAGCCGGCCAGCAGCTCCTCCTGTGTCTCGGTGACGGAGGCCGGGATCGTCAGCTCGGTCAGTGCGCAGCAGCCCGCAAAGGTCGCGCGCTGGAGCTTGGTCACGCCCTCCGGGATGTTGATGGAGGTCATGCTGTCACAGTCGAGGAAGGCCTGCTCACCGATCACGGTGATGGTCTCCGGCAGGGTGATGCGCTCGATGTCCCATGCCGCTTCAAAGGCATACTGCCCGATCTCGGTCACGGGTGCTTCGCCGATGTGGGAGGTGATGACGACCTCCGTGTCGGTGCCCTTGTATTTCAGGATGGCTGCGGAGCCGTCCTCACGAACGGTATACTCAAAGCGGTCAAGCGGCGTTGCGCCTTCGTCGATGTCCTCGGAGGCAGCCTTCACAGGCTCGGTGGTGCTGTCATCCGCCATCCACTCCTTGACGAGGGAATCGACCTCTTTCTCCTCCACGCGGCTCTCTGTAGCTTCCTTGCTGCATGCACACAGGAGCACGGCGGGGATCAGGATGCTTGCCAGTAATGCAGTTTTTCTCATGCTTTCTTACCTCTCTGCTTGGCTCTCAGGCTGTTGTCGAGCACTCTCTTGCGGATGCGCAGGCTCTTGGGGGTGACCTCGAGCAGCTCATCATCGGCGAGGAACTCCAGACAATCCTCGAGGCTCATGATCCGCGGCGGCACCAGACGGAGCGCATCATCCGAACCGGATGCACGGGTGTTGGTCAGGTGCTTTCTCTTGCAGACGTTCACGACCAGATCCTCCGCCTTCGGGGAAACGCCTACGACCATGCCTTCATAGACCGGCACGCCTGCGCCGATGAAGAGGGTACCTCTTTCCTGCGCATTGTACAGACCATAGGTCACGGCTTCGCCGCTCTCGTGGCAGATGAGGGAGCCGGTGCTCCGTCTCGGGATGTCGCCCTTGTAGGGGATATAGCTGTCGAAAACGCTGCTCATGATGCCCTCACCACGGGTGTTGGTGAGGAACTCGCTCTTGTAGCCGAACAGGCCGCGCGACGGGATGAGAAATTCGAGCTTGGTGCGGCTGCCCTGCGGCTGCATGGACTGGAGCTCACCCTTGCGGGTGCCCATCTTCTCCATGACGGTGCCGACACATTCCTCCGGCACGTCCACAACGAGCAGTTCCTGTGGCTCATAGAGCTTGCCGTCAATGGTCTTGTAGAGCACACGGGGCGTGGAAACGGAGAGCTCATAGCCCTCGCGGCGCATGTTTTCCACCAGGATGGACAGGTGCATCTCACCACGGCCTGCCACGCTGAACGAATCGGTGCTGTCGGTCTCGGTCACGCGGAGGGATACGTCACGTAGGAGCTCCTTGAACAGACGGTCGCGGAGCTGACGGGAGGTGACGAACTTGCCCTCACGCCCTGCAAACGGCGAATCGTTGACGGAGAAGGTCATCTCCATCGTGGGCTCGCTGATGTGGGTGAAGGGGATGGCCTCCGGGGCTTCCGGTGCGCAGATGGTATCGCCGATGGTAATGTCCGCAATACCGGACAGGATGACGATGTCGCCGACCGTTGCGGTCTCGGTGTTCACCTGGTTCAGACCCTCCATCTGGGCGAGGGAGACGATCTTGGCGGCATTCTTCTTCTCGGGGTCATTGGCATTGACAACGGTGATCTGCTGGCCGACCTTGACGCTGCCGCGGCTGATGCGGCCGACAGCGATTCTGCCTACATAGTCATTATAATCAATGGAAGAAACGAGCATCTGGAAGGGCTCCTCCGGCTCGCCCTGCGGGGGCTCGATGTAGGAGAGGATGGTCTCGAACAGGGGGGTGAGATCCTCGCCCTCGGTGTCCTTGTCGAGGGAAGCAGTACCCGCTCTGCCGGAGCAGTAGAGGATCGGGCTTTCGAGCTGCTCATCATCGGCATCCAGGTCGAGGAGCAGAAGCTGTACCTCGTCGGCGATCTCGTCCAGACGGGCATCCGGGCGGTCGATCTTGTTGACAACAATGATGATCTTGTGACCCATCTCGAGCGCCTTGGACAGCACGAAGCGGGTCTGGGGCATGGGGCCCTCTGCGGCGTCTACCAGCAAAATGACGCCGTCCACCATCGAGAGCACGCGCTCTACCTCGCCGCCGAAATCGGCATGGCCGGGGGTGTCGATGATGTTGATCTTCACATCGCCGTACTTGACGGCGGTATTCTTGGCAAGGATGGTGATGCCGCGCTCACGCTCGATGTCGTTGGAGTCCATGACACGCTCGGCAACAGCCTGGTTCTCACGGAACACGCCGCCCTGCTTGAGCATTTCGTCCACAAGGGTCGTCTTGCCGTGGTCAACGTGTGCGATAATGGCGATATTTCTGAGGTTTTCTCTGATCATATAGCTATGCGTCCTTTCATTTCTCGGGTTTGTCACATCCTTAACAGTATAGCACAAAGCCCTTCAAAATGCAAGGTTTTTGCGGAAAGTTCGTCGTTTTGGCGGGAAATGCATTTGGTTTGGCGCTTGATTATAGTGATTAGTGGATAGTAGTGGTCAGTGGGCAGTGGTTAGTGGGTAGTGGGTAGAATTAGGTAGGTCGCTCACTATAGGAAAAAAGTGAGTGAGCTACCTACCAGCGTGACGCTGGATCCATCCTGCTCCGATGATTGAGACTGCACTTCTTCGGTGACCGCTTGCTCCCAATGGCTTCGCCAAAGGTCGCAAAGCTGGGCTGTTTCTCACATCGCAGCGGAGCTGCTCCTGTGCACCTCTCCGGTGTTTCAGACAATAAAGCACACATGCACTTTCACAGACAATGAGTGAGTGCGTGCGTGCTCTGACGTATTATCTGCCAACTGACGGATACTATACTGCACTCAGTCACTTCACAGAAAATGACTGACTGACCGACCGCACCGATGTATTCTCTCTCGGCTGAACAATTGTATTGTCAGCAGTAGGTCACTTCACAGACAATGAGTGAGTGCTTGCTCAGGGCGATGTATTGTAGGCAGATGCATCCTGTCAGGGAAGATGGCTGAATGTCCGACTTGTTGTGTGGATGCTTAGTGGATGGACACAGCAAAGCTATCATCGTTCAGTTGTGATACAATAAGCTAACGCACTCACGCACTCAGTCAGTCAGTCAAATATCTATAAGTGACTGACCGCCAGCGTGACGCTGGATCCATCCTGCTCCGAGGATTACGGTACTCCGTTTCTTCGCCCGCTTGCTCCCAATGGCTTCGCCAAAGGTCGCAACGCTTGGCAGTTTATCACATCGCCGCTAAAGCGGCTCCTGTGCAGTTCTCCGGTGTTTCATAGGAGAGTGCTGGAGGAA
>JAGADP010000307.1 GCA_017828885.1 Oscillospiraceae bacterium
CACCTGGCCGGCGTTCCTTGCAGACTGCGAGGCAGGCCATCCGGCGCAGACCTACAGCGCCGGAGAGGAGACAGCACTTGCCGCCGTGCAGGAGCTGCCGGGCGTGTACCGTCACAGCTACCACGGGATCGGTGTCTACCAGATCTCACGCGGCTGCAAATTCAACTGCGACTTCTGTTCGATCAAGACCATGTACCGCTGTGTCCGGCGGAAATCCCCGGAGACGGTCGTGCAGGAGCTCTCGCAGATGAAGGAGCGGGTGGTCTTCTTCGCGGATGATAATCTGTTCTACGACAGGGATTCGGCAATGGCGCTGCTGCAAGCCATCACGCCGCTCAGAAAGCGCTGGGCGTGCCAGATCAGCATGGATGCCGCACGGGATGACGAGCTCCTTTCTGCCATGCGCAAAGCCGGCTGCTTCCTCGTGCTGATGGGCTTCGAGAGCCTGAATGCGGAGAGCCTGGCGGAGATGCACAAGGCCGCCAACATGGCACGGGATTACGAAACGCTCATCCGGCGGATCTATTCCCATGGGCTCATGATCTACGGCACCTTCGTCCTCGGGTGCGATTCCGACCGGGAGGACGTGTTCGACAAGACCTTCGACTTTGCGGTGCGCAACCACATCGCTGTCACGAATTTCAACCCGCTCATCCCCATGCCGGGGACGGGCGTTTACAGGCGGATGGAGCAGGAAGGCCGGCTCCGCTACAAAAAATGGTGGCTCTCGGACGTGTACCGCTACGGGGAAACGGCGTTCCTGCCGAAGCATATGACCCCGGAGGCGTTGCAGGAGGGCTGTCTGGGCATGCGGACGAGGTTCTACTCGCTGCCGTGCATCCTGCGCAGGCTGTTCGGGGCGCCGCATCATCTGCATCCGCGGAATATCGTCATTTTCCTGCTGGCGAACATCATCTCCGGCAGGGAGATCCATGCCAAACAGGGGCAAATGTTAGGAGGTGAGCTCGGTGCATCTGACGTTGATCAAACCGAATATCGGCAGGCGTGAGCATAGCCTGTATGTGGATGAGGGACGCATGGAACCGCTTCCCTTGGGCATTCTTGCCGCACTGACACCGCCGGATGTGGAGGTCGTGCTCTACGATGACCGCATGGAGCCCATCCCCTATGACAAGCCGACAGACTTAGTCGCCATCACGGTGGAAACGTTCACCGCGCGCCGTGCCTACGAGATCAGCGCCGCCTACCGGGAGCGGGGCGTCAAGGTCGTCATGGGCGGGATGCACGCCAAGCTCATTCCCGAGGAGGTGCAGCAGCACTGCGACTGCGTCATCATCGGGGATGCGGAGCCCGTCTGGGCACAGATGATCGCGGACTGCAAGGCGGGGCGGCTCCAGCCATGCTACAAAGCCACACAGCCCCTCTGTCCGCAGGAGGGCATCATCGCAAGGCGGGACATCTTCGAGGGCAAGGGCTATCTGCCGGTGTCGCTGCTGCAATTCTCCCGGGGCTGCTCGCACAAGTGTGAATTTTGCGCATCATCGGTCTATTTCGGGGCACATCACTTCTGCCGTCCGGTGGATGAGGTACTGCGCGAAATTGCGTCACAAAAGCGCAAGCTGCTGTTCTTTGTCGATGACAACATCGTCTGCAACCGGGCGAAGGCGAAGGAGCTCTTCCGGGCGCTCATCCCGCTGAAGCTCCACTGGGTGAGCCAGGGGAGCATGGACATGCTGCAGGACAAGGAGCTCATGGAGCTGATGGTGGCGAGCGGATGCCTGGGGCTGGTCATCGGGTTCGAGAGCATTTCTCCGCAGAATATCGCCAATATGCATAAGCTGACCAACACCCGTGCCGCCTCGGATATGTATGCTAAAGAGATCGAAGAGCTGCGGCAGTGGGGCTTGCAGACATGGGCGGCATTCACCGTCGGACACGACGAGGACACGGTCGAGAGCATCCGGGCGACGTGCGATTTCGCCATCCGGAACAAGTTCACCTTCGCAGCGTTCAACATCCTGATGCCCTACCCGAACACGCCCCTCTATGCCCGGTTACAGGCCGAAAACCGGCTGCTCTATGACGGCTGCTGGTGGCTGCATGAGGAATACCGCTTCAACTATTGCAGCATCGTGCCGAAGAACATGACCCCGGACGAGCTCACGGAGATCAGCTTCGACTGCCGCCGCCGCTTCAACAGCGTGGGGTCGATCATCAAGCGGGCAATGGAGCCGAGGACGAATATGCGGACGCCGTACCGGTTTATGACGTATCTGCTGTATAATCCGCTGTTCAGGAAAGAGGTTTTCAAGAAGCAGGGGCTTCACTTTGGCGTTGATGGCGGCACGGAGCCCGTGCAGGCAGACGCACGCCGGGAGTAGTGCTGCCGATGGCGCAGAACATGCGCTGATGATGCATTGAACCGCTTGCTCCCAATGCTTCGCAAAGCTATCCCAAAAGGAGGAGATTCCATGAAAGGCGCCATGACACCCATCACCGACCTGACAGAACAAGACATCCAGACCATGTACACCCTCATGCAGACCTATTACGAGCACACCGACGAAGCTGTATTCCGGCGGGACTTGGCGGAAAAAGACTACGCCCTCACGCTGCGGGACGGCGGGGAGCTGGTGGGCTTCTCCACACAGCGGGTGCTCACTGTGGAAGTGGAAGGCAAGCCCGTCAGCGGCGTGTTCTCGGGGGATACCATCATCCGGCAGGATCACTGGGGCGAGCAGGAGCTGTTCCGCATCTGGTCGCAGTTCTGGTTCCCGTATGCGAAGGACTACGACGAATTCTGGTGGTTCCTCATCTGCAAGGGCTACAAGACCTACCGGATCCTGCCCACGTTCTGGGAAACGTTCTATCCCACGTTCCGGCACGAGACCCCGGCGCATGAACAGGCGGTCATGGATGCCTATGCGAGGGCGCTCTATCCGGACGAATATGACGCAGCATCGGGCGTCATCGTCTACCGGCATGAGAAGGACAGGCTCCGTCCCGGAGTTGCGGATGCGGACGAGCATCGGCTGAAAAACAAGGATATTGCGTACTTTTGTGAGCGCAATCCCGGCTGGCAGCAGGGGAATGACCTCGTCTGTCTGGCGCGGATGGATGTGGCTGCGATGAAGCGCCGTTCTCCCGCCATCCTGGGGATCGAGGGGCTATGACGGGGGCTGTGAACCGCCTGCTGCGGGCGATGTATACTCCCGCCTACCGGCAGTATCTCCGGACGGAGGATGTGCGGAAAGTGCAGCGGGAATACCTCGGCGGCCTGCTTGCCAAGAATGCAGACACCCTCTATGGAAATAAGTACCATTTTGCGGACATCCATAGCTATAAAGAATACACCGAGCGTGTCCCTCTGACGACCTACGAGGATTATGCGCCATATATCGATAAAATTGCCAACGGCGCACAGAACATCCTCACTGCCGAGCCGGTGCTCCTGTTCGAGCCGACGAGCGGCTCCTCGGGGGCGCGGAAGCTCATCCCCTACACGGCATCGCTCCGGGCGGAGTTCCAGGCGGGCATCAAGCCTTGGCTCTGCGACCTCTACACGAACGTAAAAGGGCTATGCGACGGGAAAAGCTACTGGTCGATCACGCCGCTGATCACAGGAAAGGAGTACACGCCCTGCGGCATCCCCATCGGGTTCGAGGAGGATGCGGCCTACTTCGGGAAGGCCGAACAGGCGCTGCTGCGTCACATCTTCGCGGTGGACGGCAGTGTGAAATTTGTCAGCAATATGGAACAATTCTGGCACATCACGGCCGTGCAGCTGCTATCGTGCGGAAAGCTGAGCCTGATCTCGGTGTGGAATCCGACCTACCTCACCATCCTTTGCAGCTACATCAAGGACAATGCGCACGCCCTCCGGCATGAGCTCCCGCATGAACAGGAACGGCTATGTTTCGCGGAATTGAACCGCTTCGACAAGGTGTTCCCGGAGCTGCGGCTCATCTCGCTCTGGGGGGACGGCTGTGCGGCGGACGAGCTCCCGGCGGTGGCGGAGCTATTCCCCGGCGTGCAGCTCCAGCCAAAGGGACTGCTGTCCACGGAGTGCTTCACATCCTTCCCGCTCATCGGGCAGGAGGGGAGCTCCCTCAGCATCTATTCGCATTTCTTCGAGTTCAGAGCGGGGAGCGGCCGCATCGTCACAGCGGAACGCCTGCGACCGGGCGCCGTCTACGAGGAGATCGTCACCACCGGCGGCGGGCTCTATCGGTACTGCACCGGTGATTTGGTAGAGGTACTTTCCACCGATCCCATCCCCCGTATCCGATTCCTACGCAGAACAGGCGCGACCTCCGACCTCTGCGGGGAGAAGCTGACGGAGGATTTTGTGCGCAGCATCGTCAAAAAGCTCGGCCTCCCGGACGGCCTGCTCGCCCCCGAGGGGCATGGCTACACGCTCTACACGACTGGGGAAATCGCCCCGGAAGCCCTGGATCAGGCGCTTTGCGAGGGCTTCCACTATAACTGGTGCCGCCAGCTCGGACAGCTCCGGCAGGCGGAGGTCGTTCGTGTCAGCGAGGATCCCGCCCGGGTCTACCTCCGCCGCATGACCGCCGAAGGGATGCGGATGGGGGATGTCAAGCCGGCAGTGCTGTCGAGGCTGAGCGGGTGGGGGGAGTGGTTCTCCTCCTGATGAGCCCGGGTTACGCACTCGGTCACTTCACAATCAATGACTGACTGACTGAGTGCTTTAAAACAGCGGCTCGAAATCTTCGGGGGTGATCTCCACCAGCTCCTCTTCATCCTGTTCAGCCGGAAGCGCCCAAAAAAAGCTATTCTTCTCCCTGATACGCTCGATGCCGAGCTTCTTTGCGGCACGATTCAGCGTGGTCTCGGAGATGCTCTTCTGTTCAGCTGCCTGTACGACTTCCTGCACCGGGCGTCTGCCATCTGCCAGATAATCCACCAGAAACTCCGCTGCCTTGTCACGGGGCAGTACACGAGGATCACCGTTAAGCATACGATGGATATCAATGCTCTGCTCCCCGATGAAGTTCAGCGGCTTCTTCTCCTGACGCTCGAAGCCGAGGACGGGACCAGACGGGGCAAGGCTCGACTTGACATGCCCCATCAGAAGCATATCGGGATCCTTCGGGTTCTTGGCAACCAGAAGAACGCTCCGGGCTGCGGCTGTGATGTCGATGGAGCCCAGACCCTTGTACAGCGCTTTCAGACCGGTCATCTTGTTCATGTGACCAATGAGGAGCACGGCAGTCCCGTACCGATCCGCCAACTCGGAAATATGAGAAAGCACAGGTCTGACCTCATTGGCTCTGTGCATGTCCACGTCAGAACCAAGATATGCCTGTAACGGGTCGATGATGAGCAGGTCAGGGTTGTATACCTCCAGTGCCTGCGCAAGGCGGTCATCGGTCAGTGTCAGCGGCATGAGCTCTTCACGGATGTTGCGGATGCGTGACATATCGGCACCCGACTGGAGCAGCCGTGGAACGATCGTATCTCCCATACCGTCCTCGGCGCTCTGGATCATGACAGTTCCGGCAAGCTGTTTCTCGGTGTTGCCGAACATATAGCCCCGTGTCACAAGTGCTGCGATCTGCAAAGCGAGCGTGGTCTTGCCCTCGCCCGGGTCGCCCTGCATGATGGTGAGCTTACCCCGGGGGATATACGGATACCAGAGCCAGTCCACCTCCTGCGGCTGGATGTGTTTCAGACAGATCGTACTCTGTTCAACGGCTGCGATCTCTTCTCTTGTCATATGCTACCTCCTTTGGGCGTTGGCGGATCGCTTTCACCCATAGGCGCAAAACCGGTGATTTTTGCACGTTCGGATGCAAAATTCAGCGGAGAGCCTCCGCTGGCATCTTGCTTCGAGGATTACGGTACTCCTTTTCAACGACCGCAATGCTCCCAAGCTTCGCAAGGTCGCAAAGCTACGCAGTTTAAGCCATCGCAGCAAGCTGCTCCAATGCGGTTCTCTGGTGTTTCAGACACAGAAGCAAGCACTCAGTCAGTCAGTCATAGTCTGTGCGGAGAGCCTCCGCTGGCATCCTGCTCTGAGGATTACGGTACTCCGTTTCTTCGCCCGCTTGCTCCCAATGGCTTCGCCAAAGGTCGCAACGCTTGGCAGTTTATCACATCGCCGCTAAAGCGGCTCCTGTGCAGTTCTCCGGTGTTTCATAGGAGAGTGCTGGAGGAA
>JAGADP010000308.1 GCA_017828885.1 Oscillospiraceae bacterium
CGGCGCGCAGCGCCGCCAAAAACCCTCCCCCTTGGGGGGAGGTGCCGCCGAACGGCGGCGGAGGGGGCGGCCTTGCTGAGAACCTTCTCCATAGTTGTTGCCATCAAGCCCCCTGCACTTTAAATCCATATATTATGTTCAAGGAGGAATATTATCATGTCTGATCTGCTGAACCTGCTGAAAGAAAACGCACGTCTGTCCAATGCACAGCTTGCGGATATGCTCGGCAAGACCGAGGATGAGGTCGCTGCGGAGATCGCCGACCTCGAGAAGAAGGGTATCATCCGCGGTTATACCGCCATCATCAACGATGAGCTGGCCGGCGATACCGAGGTCGAGGCGCTCATCGAGCTGCGTGTCACTCCGAAGCACGACACCGGCTTCGACGATGTGGCAAAGACCATCATGCTTTACGACGAGGTCGAGAGCGTGTCCCTCATGTCCGGCAAGTATGACCTTGCGCTGACCGTCAAGGGCCGCACCCTCAAGGAAGTGGCCATGTTCGTTTCCCAGCGCCTTTCGGCAATGGACGGCGTACTGGCCACGGCGACTTCCTTTGTCCTCAAGCGCTACAAGGACAAGAACATCCTCATCGAGGGCGAGGAGCGCGATGAAAGGAGCATGTGGGGATGAATTACGATAACCTGCTGTCCAAGCGTGTGACAGGCCTGAAGCCGTCGGGCATCCGGCGCTTCTTCGACCTGGCTGCCACGATGGACGACGTCATCAGCTTAGGCGTGGGCGAGCCTGATTTCTCCACGCCGTGGAGCATCCGCAAGGAGGCGGTAGATGTCCTCGAACGCAGGAAGATCGTCTACACGGCCAATTCCGGTATGGCGGAGCTGCGCAAGTCCATTGCGGGCTACCTCGACCGGACGATCCATACACAATACGACCCGGATCACGAGATCGTTGTCACGGTCGGCGGCTCCGAGGCAATCGACATTGCCATCCGCGCCGTGGTGGATCCCGGCGATGAGGTGCTCGTTGTCGAGCCGGCCTTCGTCTGCTATTCGCCCATCGTGGAAATGGCGTGCGGCGTGCCGGTGCCGATCCCGACCAAGGCAGAGAACCACTTCAAGCTGACCGCCCAGGAGCTGCGGGAGAAGATCACTCCCAGGACCAAGCTGCTCGTACTCCCTTTCCCGAACAATCCGACCGGCGCGATCATGAACCGCGAAGATCTCGAGGCCATCGCAGAGGTGCTCCGCGGCACGGACATCCTCGTGCTGTCGGATGAGATCTACTCCGAGATGACCTACGGCGGGAAGCACTGCTCCATCGTGGAGATCGAGGGCATGCGCGAGCGCACCATCCTCGTCAACGGCTTCTCCAAGGCATTTGCCATGACCGGCTGGCGTCTCGGCTATGTCTGTGCACCGGCACCGATCACCACCCAGATCGTGAAGATCCACCAGTACATCATCATGAGCGCACCGACCGTGAGCCAGTACGCCGCCATCGTCGCCCTCGAGGAGTGCGAGGAGGACGTACAGCGCATGGTCAAGGAATACAACCTCCGCCGCCGCTATCTTGTGGAGGCGTTCAACCGCATCGGTATGACCTGCTTCAACCCGGAGGGCGCGTTCTACGTGTTCCCGTCCATCCAGTGTACGGGCATGACGAGCGAGGCGTTCTGCGAAAAGCTCCTCGAGGAGGAGAAGGTCGCCGTCGTACCGGGCAATGCGTTCGGTGAGAGCGGCGAGGGCTTCGTGCGCGTATCCTATGCGTATTCGCTCAAGCACCTGATGACCGCTGTGGAGCGCATCACGGCGTTCTTAGAGCGCCACGGAGGCAAGGCATGAAGTCCATGACTTTGCAGGCAGCCGCCAAGATCAACCTGTCCCTCGATGTGACGGGAAAGCGCCCTGACGGCTACCACACGCTCGAGAGCATCTTCCAGAGCGTGGATATTTACGATACCATCACGCTGACGGTGGAGGACGGTGAAGGCATCGCCCTTTCCTGCGATGCACCCGCTGTGCCCTGCGACGAGCACAACCTGGCGTGGAAGGCTGCACAGGCATTGCTTGACGCTGCACAGCTTCGCGCAAAGGTCACCATCGACCTTCACAAGGAGATCCCCTCCGGCGCAGGCATGGGCGGCGGCTCCTCCGATGCGGCAGGCGTCCTGTGGGGGCTCAACGAGCTCCTCGGCTGCGGCTTTTCCAATGAGAAGCTCCGCGAGATCGGCGTGACACTCGGCGCGGACGTGCCGTTCCTGCTGCTCGGCGGGACAGCCTATGCGGAGGGCGTCGGCGAAGTGCTGACCCCGCTGCCGGCCGTTCCGGCGCTGCGGCTCATCATCGTCAAGGGCACCGAAAGCGTGTCCACCCCGGCTGCCTACAAGGCGATCGACGCCCTCGAAAGCCCTGCGCATCCCGATACCGCCGCCATGCTGCGAGCGATCCGGGAGAACGATCCGGCGCTCCTGAAACGGAGCTGCGGGAATCTCTTTGAGCAGGCGATCGACTGTACCGATGTGACCCGTGCGAAGACGCGGCTGCTCGAATGTGGCGCAGAATACGCCGTCATGACCGGCAGCGGCGCGGCAGTGTTCGGCATCTTCCCGGACGATATGCCGGAGGGAGCCCTTGCGGCCGCCTGTGAAACGCTCGGGCAGGAATTTGCCTTTGCAAGACGCAGCACACCGACCGATCAGCCGTTCCTTGTTCTGAAGGAGACGATATGAAAGCAAAATGGCTTGCCGCATTGCTGGCGGCTGTGGGACTTGCGGCAGCGATCCCTGCACTCCCTGCGGGAGCGGCGCTGCATGCAGGCTCCGTGCAGACCGCAGCGGACAGCGGCGTCATCATGAAGGCCGGCGACTCGGCGCCAGTCACCGGGATGTTCCCGGCGCAGTTCGACCTGCGGGAAAAGGGGCTCGTGACCTCGGTCAAGAACCAGGGCAGCTATGGCATGTGCTGGTGCTTCGCCTCACTCTCCGCGCTGGAGGGCACACTTCTGCCGGAGTACCCGGACATCGACCTCTCGGAGTGGGGGCAGGCCTACTACACCTATTCGGACGTGTTCGGTTTTTCCGATCCGGAGATGACCGAGGCGCGTGACATCCTGAAAAGCGGCGGCAACGGCTACATGCTCGCGCCGATCCTGACGCGATGGATCGGCCCTGTGCTGGAGAAGGCCTATCCCTTCGGGGATTATGCGGTGCTCCAGCCCGATCTCCCGGCGGAGACGCTGCAAGCGCTTTCGGTCTGCCATGTCTCGGATTTCTGCTTTCTGGAATACGACACCAAGGCGGACGACTTTGCATCACAGATCAATGCCATCAAGCAGGCAGTCTATGACGGCAACGCCGTGACCTTCAACTACCTCAACCGCTCCTCTGCCTATACCTCGTCCAAGGATGCCTTCTATGATGACGGCAGCGTGGAAGCCAATTCCTACCACGCCGTCTCCATCGTCGGCTGGGACGATGATTTCCCGGCCTCCCGCTTCAAGGATGACCCCGGGCGGAACGGCGCATGGCTGATGCAGAACAGCTGGGGCACCGGCTGGGGCGACAACGGTTATTTCTGGATGTCCTATGCCACCAAGGGCGTTGTGGAGAGCTATTACCTCAAACAGGAGCCTGTGCAGCGTCACAACGGCATGATTATGTACGATGACTTCGGCATGTGGACGTCCTTCTCCGAAGAGGAGACCGACGAGCAGATGTACTGCGCCAATGTGTTCACCGCGGAGGAGGACACCTATATCACCTCCGTCATGGTGTGCTCCGGCGATGCGGATGATTACGAGATCACCGTCTACAAGGATCTGTTCACCGGCCGGATCCCCGATTCCGGCCAGGAATACGGCTCGGCCAGCGGCAAATTCGACTGCGCCGGCTATCACACGGTCGATCTCGAAAAACCCGTCCACCTGAAGGCAGGCGAGAAGTTCTCGATCGTGGCAAAGCTCTCCGGCAAGCCGGGGCAGCATCTGGCGTGTGAAGCCTACATGAAGATCACGGCGGAGCAGCCCAACGGCGAAGTCAAAGTGAATGAGACGATGGTGACCGAGGAACGGCTCCTCGAAAGCCTCACCCCGGGGCAGAGCTACTATTCCACCGACGGCAACAGATGGCACGACATGTACGACGAGGAAACGATCAACGAGACCTACACGACCGGCGATATATCCTACAAGAGCTACGCGCGTGTCGGCAACATCTGCCTGCGGGCGCTGACGCAGCAGGCTGGTACGGTCGTCGTCTCGAACTACAGCAGCAGCATCCCGGCCGGCACGGAGATCGCCCTCGAGGTCGTCGGTGCTGATGCGATCGAGTACACCATCAATTACGGCGAGAGCTTCATTTACACCGAGCCCTTCGTCATCACGGAGGATGCGACCGTCAGGGCGTATGCCTGCATGCTTGAAACGAATGCCGACGGCGAGGTCTTCCCCGACAAGTATTATGACGTGTGTACGCAGCACTACAGTATCCAGAAGGCCAAGATCTCCAGCATGCTGGAGACGGGCAGCGGCGAATATCTCGAGTTCGGGCAGCTTGACCCGCATACCTATACGGCTGTCTGGACGAAGAGCACAGCGGACTTCATGCCGATCACGACCGGACAGATCACCTGCGATGCGGCGGAATTCTCCTCCGGCAGGATCACGCAGGCGGACAACACGCGCGGCGGTCTGGAGCTGCATGTGAGCGGCGAGGGGCTGGAGGACACGCTGTATGTCATCTATTTCACGGAGGACTACATGGGCGATGTCGATCTCGACGGCGCCGTCAATGCCTCGGATGCCGCACAGGTGCTGATCTATGCCGCTGCGGCGGGTGCGGATCAGCTCACACCGGAGACAATGCCCAATGCGGCCTGGATGGAACGAGCCGACTGGAACGGCAGCCGCGATGTCAACGCCTCGGATGCCGCCGGCATCCTCATCGAAGCGGCAGAGCGCGGCGTTGCTTCCTGAGCATTTTCCTGATACAGAGAACAAAAGAACCCGATAAGGAGTAGGTTTTATGTTAAGCGAATTACTGAAAGATATTATGGATCCCTATCTGCTCGGTGCAGTGGCGGCCTTCGTGCTGTCGCTGCTCGGACTGATCTTCGGCAGGCGTTTTCTTCCGAAGGATCAGGGCAGAGAATTTGCCGTCAACGGCGAAAAGTCCAAAGGCAAGGCCAGAGGCGCAGGCATCATCCTGATGCTGGCGCTGATCGTGGCAGCGATCCTGTTCGTACCGCTCTCGCTGGAGTATGTGATCTATCTGGTCGCGATCTTCTTTGAGATGCTCAGCGGCTATCTGGACGATGCGTCCGAGAAGCCGTGGGGCGAGCTCGTCAAGGGCATCATCGACCTCGTGATCGCCGTGGCCGTTTCCGTGACAATCTACATGTACCACGGCAGCACGATCCAGATGCCGAGCATGGGGCTGACATACACGATCCCAGCGGCGCTCTACATCTTCCTCGGCGTCGTGATGATCTGGACGAGCATCAATGTGACCAACTGCGCCGACGGCGTGGACGGTCTGTGTACCTGCCTGACACTCACGACACTCGGTACGGCGTTCCTCGTGCTGCAATATGTGGAGCAAAATGAGATGCGGATGCTCGTATGGCTCTGCGAGTTCGTACTGATCGCCTATCTCTGGTTCAACTGCTCGCCGAGCACGATGCTGATGGGCGATGCCGGATCCCGGGCGCTCGGTCTTCTGATCGCTATGGCGTTCATGGTGAGCGGGATGCCGTTCCTGTTCATCCCCGGCACGCTGGTGCTGCTCATTGACGGCGGTCTGGGTCTGGTCAAGCTCACGGTACGCCGTGTCACCAAGTCCACGACCTTCATGGATCGCGTCCGCACGCCCATCCATGATCACATGCGCCGGAAGTACGAGTGGAGCGATACCCAGGTCGTGACGCGGTTCACGCTGGTACAGGTATTGCAGTCGGTCGGCATCATTCTGCTGCTGAGCTATTATCTGACGAATAAGGCATAAACGAAGCCGCCCCCGCAGATGATCCTGCGAGGGCGGTTCTGCTATCTGTGCAATGCCATGATCCCGTCCGCCAATTCCCGGAACAGCGGCGCAGCAGCCTCATTCCCGTAGCCGCCGTCCTCCACCAGCACCGTCACGGCATACCTTGGCGCCTCGATCGGGAAATACCCCGTGATCCACGCATGGCAGTACTCCTGCCCGTCCTCGTCATAGCGTCCGGTCTGCGCCGTGGAGGTCTTGGCGGCGGCAATGACTGTCTCCGGCACGGCGTTGGAGCTCTCGTTCTCGTTGATCGCCGAGATCATCAGCCCTTGCAGATAGTACGCCGCATTCCTGCGCAGCGCATAGGCATACATGGGCGGCTTCTCGTCGAGGAGCGTCTCCCCATCCGTGGTGTAGCCCCGGATGAGCCTTGCCAAAGGCATGCGGCCGTCGTTGGCGATGCCGCAGGTCATCTGCGTCACCTGCAGGGGCGTGGCGGTGAGCAGACCCTGTCCGAAGCAGAAGTTCGCCATCTCAGCCGGCCGTTTCAGCTCGTCCGGAGACGGCAGTGTCCCGCCGGAGGAGACGATGCTCCCGGAGAGGGCGATCTGTGTCCCGAAGCCCAGATCCTGCGCCGTTTCGAGCATGACAGCCGGGTCGAGCAGTTCGCTGAGCTCCACAAAGTACGTGTTGCAGGAATAGACCATCGCCTGCCGCATGTCCACGAGCCCGTGCCCCCGCCAGTCATGGCACCGGAAGAGCTGCCCGCTGATCTCGGTCTTGCCGGTGCATTCTGTCTCGAAGTCGAGGATGCCCTCCCGGTAAGCGGCAGCACAGGTCACGAGCTTGAAGATGGAGCCCACACTGTAAGCGCACAGACAGCGGTCGATGAGCGGACTGTCCGGGTCGTCGAGTGCCGCTGCAAGGTTTTCGGGGTCGTAAGTGGGAAAGCTCGCCATCGCCAGCACATCACCGCTTTCCACATCCATCACGACGACGGCGCCCTTCTCCATCTCCAGCCCCTCGCAGAGCTGCTGGATGTCCGCATCAAGCGTCGTGACGAGCGAGGGATCGCTCCCCTGCACCTGCCGGACGGTGACGGGCTCACCGAGCAGCACATGCCCCTTGGCATCCGTGACATAAGTCACCGAAGCACGGTCGTTCGTACTCCGGAGGATGCGGTCATAGTCGTGCTCCAGCCCCGTCACGCCTTCGCCGGACTGCGTATAGCCGATGACATGCGGCGCCGGCTGTCCGCTCCCGGAGCGCACCGGGAGTGAGAGCACGGGGATGTCCTCGTCCCCCGGATCGGCGCTGACCTTGCAGAGGAAGGGCTTACCGCTCTGCACTCCCGCAAGGAGCGGCGTGACCTCGTCCATATACGGCAGGATCATTTCTGACGATGCAGCATCGGGCACCGCCGCATAGAGCGCCGTTTCCCGGTTGACGAGCGGCCGGAGCTCCCTGTCATAGATCGTCCCGGCAGCCGTTCCGGCAGTGAGAACAGTCTGGCTCTGCCGGACAGCCGCCTCGGAATAGCCTGCGCCCTGCATCTGCAAGATGAGCGTCAGCGCCAGCATCAAGCAGGTCGTCAGAACGATCGTCTTCACGATCAGCAAACGTCTTTGCATAAAAAACCTCCCCTACCGACTTACAGCCAGTATGGGAGGTTTCTTCTGTTTTATGCGTCAGCCTTCGCGCTTGGCCTCATGGAACGCGCCCCGCAGCACCTCGGAGGGATCCTTTCCGTACAGCTCACACCAGGCGAACAGCTCCTCGAGCGTGAGCGTTCCGGGCGTGTTGTAGCGGCGGCGGACAGTCCGCTCGGAGATGTCGAGTTTTTCGGAGATCTCCGAAAAATCCTTGGCACCGCTCCTGCGCCACATGATCAGGTTCAGTTTGATCGCATCCACAAATCTGTCGTAGCTTTCCCGGTCTTCGATTTTCATGATAGTCCTCCTATGCCTCAAGCAAGATGGTAAACGGGCCGTCGTTGCAGAGCCGTACCTGCATCTCGGCGCCGAA
>JAGADP010000309.1 GCA_017828885.1 Oscillospiraceae bacterium
CTCAGGCGAGAGGGGGCTTTTTGTCTATGGCGAAGCCGATCTCGTTTTTTTGCTCAAGCTTTTTTTTCGTAAAAAAAGCTTGCAGGGGTCAAGGGGGCAGCGCCCCCTGTCGCCGTCCGCAGACGGCGAAATCCTATACGAAAAGCCCCTGCCGTTTCGCACAGCAGGGGCTTTGTTCTTATTCTTCTGTCAGATCCTGAACAGCTTGTTCACCCGGTTCTACATCAGTCTCCTGACGCTCCCGGAGATCCTTGGCATAGGCATCCATCGCAGAATCTGCGACCGGCGACTTCTTTTCGAGATCGACCGTTGCAGAAGCATCCTCAGACGGTGCAGCCTCGGCTGCCACATCTTCGCCGCTCATCAGGCGCTCGAAATCCGGGCCGTCGATCTTCTCGTTGGCGATCAGGTACTGTGCCACCTTGTGGAGCTGATCCATGTGCTCGGAGAGGATCTGCTCGGCCTTCTCATAGCCCTCCTCTACGAAACTGCGGATCTCTGCGTCGATCTCGGCAGCCACTTCATCCGAATAGTTCGGTGTGCTGCTGAAATCTCTGCCGAGGAACGGCTCGCTCTGGTCGTGACCATAGACAACCGGACCGAGCTTCTCGCTGAAGCCGTAGCGGGTGACCATGCTACGTGCCATCGAGGTCGCACGCTCGAGGTCGTTGGAAGCACCCGTGGAAATATCATCCATGATGAGCTTCTCTGCCACGCGTCCGCCGAGGAGCACGATGATCTCCTCGTGCATCTCCATCTTGCTGTTGTAGCTCTTGTCATGCTCCGGCAGCGACAGTGTGTAGCCGCCAGCCATGCCGCGCGGGATGATCGAGATCTCGTGTACCTTGTCCTGATGCGGGCAGTAGTACGTGCAGATCGCATGACCGGCTTCGTGATAAGCCGTGAGCTTGATCTCACGCTCTGTCTTGACACGGGACTTCTTCTCCGGACCGGCCACGACCTTGATGGTCGCCTCAGCGATGTCCTTGTTGGTGATCGCCTTGCGGTCGGCTCTTGCGGCAAGCAGTGCCGCTTCGTTGGTCAGGTTCTCCAGATCCGCACCGGTGAAGCCGGCCGTCGTTCTGGCAATGTCATGCAGGTTCACGTCGGGCGCCAGAGGCTTGTTCTTGGTATGCACCTTGAGGATGTCCTCTCTGCCCTTGATGTCCGGATAGCCCACCACGATCTGACGGTCGAACCGTCCCGGACGCAGCAGCGCCGGATCGAGGATGTCACGACGGTTTGTCGCCGCAATGACGATGACGCTCTCGTTTGCCTCAAAGCCGTCCATCTCCACGAGGAGCTGGTTCAGCGTCTGCTCACGCTCGTCATGACCGCCGCCAAGACCCGCACCGCGGTGTCTGCCGACAGCGTCGATCTCGTCGATGAACACGATCGAGGGCGCATTCTTCTTGGCCGTCTCGAACAGGTCACGCACACGCGATGCACCCACGCCGACGAACATCTCTACGAAGTCCGAACCGGAGATCGGGTAGAACGGGCAGCCTGCCTCGCCGGCAACCGCTCTTGCAAGCAGCGTCTTACCGGTTCCGGGAGGGCCCAGCAGCAGCACGCCCTTGGGGATACGTGCGCCGATCTCGGCGTATTTCCGAGGATTGCGCAGGAAGTCCACGATCTCAGCCATCTCGAACTTCTCTTCCTCGGCACCCGCCACATCCTCAAAGGTCGCCTTCTTGTTGGAGGCCTGAGCCTTGATGTTGGCCTTGCCGAAGTTGCTGTACTTCCCGCCGCCTGCCTGCCGCATCATGAAGATGAACAGCACGATGCCCATGACGAGGATGATGAACGTCGGGATATAGGTGATGATCCAGGAATTGTCCGTGATCTTGTAGTAATCCTGGTCAAGCGGCGCATCCGGGTTCGCCTTGTTGTAACGCAGACGATAGCCCTCGGTCTCCTCCTTGAAGATCGACACGTTCGGGACGGTGTAGGTGATCTCCTCCTCCTGCCCCTTGAGTGTCAGCTTCAGCTCGCCGCTTCCGAGGTCGAGCGTGTACTTGGTGACCTCGAGGTCGTCAAAATGCTGCATGATCTCCGAATAGGTGTACTCCGACTTCTTCTCGTTCAGCCTTGGCAGCATGAACACGGCTAAGAAGATCAGTACCGCCGCTACCAGGAGATATGCAATAATGCCCCTGCTTCTTTTCGGTGTCAACTTATCCACTCCTTTTCTTGTTGAGCCAGATTAGCACTCTTTCTCTGTGACTGCTAAGTGATGCCTTAGTATACATCATGTATGTGTCGGACTCATGTGCATTGTGTGTCAGCTTGGTGAATAAACAGCACCAGCATCCGCTGTGTCTGCTCCGTCACCGCTGCATGAGCCGCTGCGCCGAGCCCCTCGACCCAGAGCAGGCCGCTGTCATCGGACAGATAATGGATCTGCTGCCGTCTGGCCGGGGAAACGCATTCGTTCAGCCATTTTTTGACAGAAACATGATGCGTCCGACCCGCCGGGATCATCCGCAGTCCGGGTTGTCGGCTGTGTAGCCTTGCACACCCTTTTATTATATCATAATCCAGCGCAAAATCTGTGAACTTTTTGTGAACACTTGCAAATTTCTCTGCATCTTCCCTGGAAAATACCGCAGCTTCCACGCAGATGCCCGGATACAGGCAATTTTTTCCGATTTGTAAGGCCGTTTCCGCCGATGCAGGCCGCTCCGTAAAGAGCATCCCCCGGCTTAGACAGACCCAGACGCCGCCCCGTTCGAGCTCCGTCCGTCCGCCGTGATCGAGCAGCGCCTGTACGGCCGTGACCTGTGCAAAGCCCGCCCGCAGCCCGTTTTCCTGCAAAAACCGCCGGATACAGCGCCTTTGCAGCGCCGGATGCAGCATCCGCAATCCCCGGAGCGAGCCGTCCGGCTGCAATGCCTTCGCATAGGCATCCGCTGCGGCCTCTGCGAGGAAGTCCTCTTCCGTCCGCAGAATGTCCGCCGTCTCCGCCGAAGTCTGCATCAGCGCCGGATTCTGCTCCCGCAGCAGCGGCACGACCTGATGCCGCAGGAAATTTCTGGCATAGTCCTCCGACAGATTGCTTGAATCTGTCACAAACCCGATACCTTGTTCCTGTAGGTAGGCCTCCACCTCGTCCCGGCTCACGTTCAGCAGCGGCCGAAGATAGCGCTCCCGCACCGGCGGGATCCCGGCAAGGCCTTTGAGCCCGGTGCCCCGCACCAGCCGGAACAGCATCGTCTCGAAATTGTCCGAGGCCGTGTGCGCCGTCGCCACATAGCCCTCGGCATGTTCCGCAAATGCCGCATACCGGCATTCCCGCGCCGCTTCTTCGAGACTCCGGCCATGGCGCTGCACCTCGACGGGAACCACGGTCAGCGGGATGCCCCATTCCGCACAGAGCTCCCGGCAGAATTGCTCATCCCGCAGACTTTCCGCCACCCGCAGCCCGTGCTGCACATGGATGGCGGAGAGCCGCAGTCCGAATTCGCCTGCACATTCCCGCAGGCAGCGCAGCAGGCAGACGCTGTCCGCCCCGCCGGAGAGCGCCGCCGTGACAGCGGTATCCCGGATGTCCTGTTCCCGGAGGAACGCCCGGACGGCGTCAAGCGGGCGCATTGTCTTTCTGCTTTTCGAGGGTCGTGAAGCGTGTGAACTGGCCGTCCCAGTTGAGGTAGATCGTGCCGACCTCGCCGTGACGGTTCTTGGCGACGATGCACTCCGCCTCGTTCGGGTTCTGGCACTTCTCTTTATTATAATAGTAGTCGCGGTAGAGGAACATGACAATATCGGCGTCCTGCTCGATGGAACCGGATTCACGCAGATCCGAGAGCATCGGGCGCTTGTCGGTACGGCTTTCCGGACCACGGGAGAGCTGTGACAGCAGAACGACCGGCACATCGAGCTCCTTCGCCATGATCTTGAGCTGACGTGTGATCTCGGAGACGATCTGCACACGGTTGTCCGTGCGGAGGGTGCTCTGGATCAGGCCGAGGTAGTCGATGACCACGAGCCCGAGGTTCTTCATCCGGCGCAGCTTCGCTTTGATCTGCGGCACGGTGATGCCGGCAGTTGCGTCGATGTAGATGGGCAGGTCATTGAGGAAGCAGGCGCCCGCCGCCAGCCGTACCCAGTCGTCGCCGGTCAGCCGGCCGCTGCGGAGCTTGTTGGAATCCACCTGTGCCGCCGAGGACAGAAGACGTCCCACAAGCTGCTGAGCCGACATTTCGAGCGAGAAGATGCAGACCTCCTTGCCCTGCGCATGTGCCGCCACATTCTGGGCAATGTTCAGCGCGAACGCCGTCTTACCCATCGCAGGACGCGCCGCGATCAGGATGAGGTCGGACTTGTTCAGACCGGAGGTGATGGCATCGAGGTGGGAGAAGCCCGAACGGATACCGAGGTACTGTTCCCGGTCGGGGCCCGCAAGCTGTCCGACGTGGGTATAGGTCTCCGCCACGACCTCCCGGATGGGCGTCAGGCCTGCTGTCGCCTTGCCCTGGCGGATGTCATAGATCCGCTGCTCCGCCGCATCGAGCAGCAGCGAAGCGTCCGTCTCGCCGCTCTGGATGTCGGAGAGGATCCCCCTTGCGACTTCGGCGAGGGAGCGGATGTAGTATTTGTTGACGACGATGGTGCAGTAGCTCTCGATGTTGGATACCGCCGGCACCATGTTGACGAGGTTCGCTAAGTAGTTGCGTCCCTCCTGCGCCGTCTCGAAGATGTGGGCAGACGTAGCGGCATTGAGCACTGTCACGACATCGGCCTTCTCGCCGCTGGTGAACATCTGCACCATGATCGTGAACAGCGCTCTGTGCTGGTCGATGTAGAAACACTCGGGCTTGACGGTCTCCAGCACCGTACTCAGCACATCCTGGTTGATGAGGATGGCACCCAGGACAGTCTGCTCCGCCTCGAGGCTGTAGGGCATTTCAATATCATTGAAGCTGGTGGTAGAATCCGCCATGATGATTCCTCCTATTCGGATAAAGATGGCAAAAGGGCGGCTTCTCGGGGAAACCGCCCGCAATTGTCAGGATTGTTTTGCGGGGTGCAGGGTGACTCCCCACGGGGTGGGGAGATGTCGAGGAACGAGACAGAGGGGACGGGCTGTTCAGCGCAGCCCCCTGCAATATAGCCCCTCCCCCTTGGGGGGAGGGGTTGGGGTGGGGGGATCCCTCTCGGGGAAACCGCCCGGTCATACGAGTTTTACGCTTCCTCGACCTCAACCGTCACCGTGGCAGCAATGCCCGTATACAGCCGGATCTCGGCAGAGAAGGTACCGAACGCCTTGATCTCGGACTTGAGCGTGATCTTCTTCTTGTCAAGCTGCACGCCGAACTGCTCCGCAACGGCCTGCGCCACATTGGCGGAGGTCACGGAACCGAACAGCCGTCCGCCGGTGCCGGCCTTTGCCTTGATGACGACTGTCTTGCCGTCGAGCTTGGCCTTGTTCTCCTGTGCAGCGGCCTTCTCCACGTCGATCTTGTGCTGTGCGGAGGCCTGAGCGCCCTGGAGCTTGTTGAGATTCTCCGGTGTTGCCTCAACGGCAAGCCCCTTCTTGAGGAGCATGTTGCGTGCGTAGCCGTCGGAGACCTCCTTGAGCTCGCCCTTCTTGCCGGAGCCCTTGACGTCCTGTGTGAAAATAACCTTCATGATGTTCGCATCCTTTCGTTAGTCTTCTAAGTTTTTCAGTATGGAGAGAAGCTCTTCCTTGGCTTCCTCCGCAGTACAGTCACGGAGCTGCGCCGCCGCCATGGACTGGTGTCCGCCGCCGCCGAGCGCCTCCATGATGATCTGCACGTTGATGTTGCCGTAGGAACGTGCGGAGATGTTGATCATGTCGTTCATCTCGCATATCGTAAATGCCGCATCCACGCCGGATATGCTCAGCAGCTCATCCGCCGCCTGCGATGCCACGAGCCGCACGCTCGGCGTGTCAGCCGGCACATCCGCAATGGCGAACCTGCCATAGATCTCCGCCTTGCTGACGATCTCGGTACGGCTGCGGTAGGCTTCGATCGAGCCGGAGAACAGGTTCCGCACCCGGATCGTATCGGCATTGATCTTCCGCAGATACGCCGCCGCTTCAAACGTCCGCACGCCGGTACGCATGACAAAGTTCTTGGTATCGAGCGTGATGCCCGACAGCAGACAGTCTGCATAGACCGGCTCGACCGTGCCGTTGAGCTTGAAATACTGCAACAGCTCCGTGATCATCTCACAGGCCGAGGAAGCCAGCGGCTCATGGTGGAAGAGCAGCGCGTTGTTGATGTAGTTTTCCTTCTTGCGGTGATGGTCGATCACGACGATGCGCTTGGCCTTGGCATAGAGCTCAGGGCTTTCGACCAGATCGGGCGCATGCGTGTCCACGATGATGAGCAGCGCTTCATCCGTGATGGCATCCGCAGCCTGCTCCGGGGTGATGAACAGCCCCGCGCCGACCTCCTTCTCCACGAGGGAGACGAGCTGCTGTGCCAGGTTCTTCTTCGGGTCACAGACCACCCGCACATTCTTATCCATGAGCCGGATCGCACCGGCCAGACCGCAGCATCCGCCGATCGAATCGAGATCGCCGTAGCGGTGCCCCATGAGGTAGACGATGCGGCTGTCCTGGATCAGCTTTTGCAGATCGCCGGCCACAGCACGGATCTTGACGCGGGATTTCTTCTCGATGCCCTGCGACTTGCCGCCGAAGAACTTGAAGCCGTTCTCGGTCTTGACAGCCGCCTGGTCGCCGCCGCGTCCGAGCGCCATGTCGAGGCTCTGGTGTGCAAGCTCCTCGCATTCCTGCAAGGTCGCACCGCCCATGCCGACGCCGATCGAGAGCGTCATGATGTTGCGCTCATCCACGGAAATGCTCCGTGCTTCGTCGAGGATCTGGAATTTCTCTGCGATGATCCTCTCGACGTATCTTTCTTCTAAGATGGCGATAAACCGGTCGTTTTTCAGCCGCCGGAGTATGCCGTTCGTGTTGGCGATGAAGTGCTCCATGAGCTGCTCGATCGAGACGCCCGCCGCAAGACGGCCGCTTTCCTTGATGCTCTGGATCAGATCCTCGTAGTTGTCCACCACGATCAGTACCACGCAGGGACGGGAGTCGATGTATTCCTTCTGCAAATGCTCCAGCTCCGTCCGATCCTCCCAGAAAACTGTGATGACCCGGTCGCCGGATGCATCCTCAAACGGCATTGCATACAGCCGGTAACGGCGTTTCTGCCAGGTGATATCCTGGGGCTTGTCAGAGGGTCTGAACTGGATCTTGTCATACAGGTTTTTACCGAAAATCTCGCTGCCGCCCATGATCTCCTCGTGGAAATACTGGTTGTACTCCACCACAACGCCCTTGGCGTCGATCGCACAGAAGCCCAGAGGCAGATGCTGCAAAGCCGCCACCTTGGCATTTTCACAGCTCTCATCGAGCCTGGCGATGTAGTTGAGCTGGTTGCGCTGGGAATAGAGCAGCATGGAGATGCCGACGCAGATGATCACGGCGCCCGGGATACAGTACAGGAACCCGAACGGATCCCCCCGCCAGTACAGCAGCGCCGACGGAAGCAGCACCGCCAAGATCAGCAGAAATGCCAGAAGCCAGATCCGTGCATGAACCTTCGGTTTCAAACCCTCACCCCCTTACTGCGGTCTTACGATTTTGTCAGATGGTATCCGCTCAGACCTCCATGATGATCGGCAAAATCATCGGGCTGCGCTTGGTCTGCTCAAAGATGTAGTCAGACAGTGCGTCCCGGAGCTTCGTTTTGAGCGGTGCCCACTCCTTGAGCTCATACACGCTGCATTCTGCCAGTGTATGGCACAGGAGCTGCTTGGCCTGCTCCATGAGCTCTTCTGCCTCACGCACATAGACAAAGCCTCTCGAAATGATGTCCGGCCCGGAAACGACCTCGCCGGAAGCCCGGTTGATGCCGACCACGATGATGATGAGGCCGTCCTCTGCCAGGTGCTTTCTGTCGCGCAGCACGATCGAGCCGACATCGCCCACACCGAGGCCGTCCACGAGGACTCTGCCCGCCGGTGCCTGCGAGACGATCTGGAGATTCGTGCCGTCTGTCTCGATGACGTTGCCGATGGACGCCAGGAGGATATTCTCCTTCGGGATGCCCATTTCCATCGCCAGACCCTTGGCCTTGACAAGGTGCTTGTATTCGCCGTGCATGGGGATATAGAACTTCGGCTTCACGAGCGCCAGCATGAGCTTGAGCTCCTCCTGGCAGGCGTGACCGGACACATGCACTTCGTACATGGATTCGTAGATGACCTCAGCACCGGACTTGAGCAGCTCATTGACGACCTTCGTCACATGCTTCTCATTGCCGGGGATGGGTGTTGCCGAGATGATGATGAAGTCCATCGGCGTGATGTTGACCTTCTTGTGGTCATGCATCGCCATGCGGGTGAGTGCCGACATCGGCTCGCCCTGGCTGCCGGTGGTGATGAGCACGATCTGCTCGGGCGGGTACTGGTTCATGTTCTCGATGTCGATGATGGTATTCTTCGGCACATCGAGATAGCCGAGCTCCAGCGCCGTGGTGATGACGTTGATCATGCTCCGCCCGAGGACAGCGATCTTTCTGCCGTTCTTGGCGGCCATGTTGACGATCTGCTGTACACGGTGGATATTCGAGGAGAACGTCGCAATGATGATGCGGCGATTGCCGGCCTTGACAAAGAGCTTCTCGAAGGAGTCGCCCACCTTGCGCTCGGACTGCGTATAGCCCGGACGCTCCGCATTGGTGGAGTCCGCCATCAGCGCCAGAACGCCTCTGCTGCCCAGCTCGCCGAAGCGTGCCAGGTCGATCGGGCCGCCGTCAATGGGCGTGTAGTCCACCTTGAAGTCGCCCGTGTGTACCAGCACACCGGCCGGTGTATGGATCGCCATACCCATCGAGCCGGGGATGGAGTGGTTGACCTTGATGAATTCGACCGCCATGCAGCCCATCTTCACGGTCTTGCGGGATTCGATGACGTTCAGGCTGACCTTGTTCAGAAGGCCGTGCTCCTCGAGCTTGTGCTTGATGAGGCCGATCGTCATGGCCGAGCCGTAGACCGGCGCATTGACCTTCTTCAGCAGATAGGCCAGACCGCCGATATGATCCTCGTGACCGTGGGTGATGACGATGCCGCGCAGCTTATCCTTGTTGCGCTCCACATAGGTGAAGTCCGGGATGACGATGTCTACACCCGGCATTTCCGCATCCGGGAATGCCAGACCGCAGTCAAGGATGAACATGTCATTGGCACACTCGAACACGGTCATGTTCTTGCCGATCTCGTTGAGACCGCCAAGCGGGATGATGCGGACAGGTGTCCGGTGCTGCTCATGCGTCCGTCTCGGTGCCTGCACCGGCTGACGGGCAGGCGTCTGGCTGTGCGGATGGGCCGGAGACGCCGTCTTCTTCATGGGCGGCTTCTGGTTCTTGCCCTTGGCGCGGTGGATGACATAGCGCTTGCGCTTCGGGTCGCCGCCGTTGTGATTCTGATTGTTCAATATAATACCTCTTTTCTAAAGTGCGCAAAAGTGCAGCAGACCGTCCCGTTCCGCAGCCCCTTCTATATCGTCAGCAGCAGCTTGGGGCATAGGAAAACAGAGCCACGGAAAGCGGCTCTCGGACAGAAGCCCGTAACGCAGGGCTTCCGCGTGATCAACGGAGCATGGATAGGTCGTCTGCATACAGTTGCTCTTGTTTGTCATACATGGTGATACCGATCCTCTTAACCAGAATGGGTTGCCCCCCTCCGCCGCCGTTCGGCGGCACCTCCCCCGATGGGGGAGGA
>JAGADP010000310.1 GCA_017828885.1 Oscillospiraceae bacterium
CCTCCCCCGCAAGCGGGGGAGGAATTTTTGGCGGTGCTGCGCACCGCAGCCGCTTTAGGGGCTCCGCCCCTAAAAACCTCGTTTTGTGCCTTCGGCACTTTTTTGACAGACTGAAACGATCCCCCACTGTATGCAGGGGATCGTTTGATATGTAAGTTATTCGCCGATCTTTCCCTCCGCCGTGACGATGAAGCCATCGACATTGTTACCGGAGATCTCATAATTGGCATTGAGCGGAACAGGTACTTCCGTGGTGCCGGCTGTGGCAGGTACATAGTAGACCGACCATACCGTGCTGCCGTCATCCCAGTAATACGGATCCGTGATCGGGTGGTGGCTGAGGACATCAATGTACGCTGTCAGCGTCAGATCCTCTTCATGCATGATCATGGAATGCACCTTACCGACATAGCGCAGATGATACGGTGCGGAATCCACACCCGTCACCTCAGAATCAGCTCTGGTATAGCTGCGGACGAAGCCGTACAGATAGGCATTGTTCGTCAGCCACGGGTTATTCTCATAGTTGATGCCGATGATGTCGCCGTCCTCGGTGTAGTAGCAAAGATCCACGCAGTAGCCGTTGACGCTGTCCGGCAATTCCTCCGAATAGAGACACACATCGGATACGCGCTCAGTCGTGCTGTAGACCATCAGATCTGTCTGCTCCATCACCATGACATAGGCCGCGGTCATCTTGTTGAGCGCCGTCACGACCTCGTTTCGGATCGGCAGATCATTCACGCGCATCAGGTAGTTCTCAGACTTCTCAGAGAAATCCGAAAGATCCGTCGCGCTGCCTCTGAACGGATGGTCGCAGTCCAGCTGCAGGAGCTTGCCGTTGCCGATCTCCTTGGTATCGAGCGGAACAGCCACGCAGTTGGCCGGAAGTGTGGGCTTTGGCACGGGCGCTGCAGCTTCCTTGATCTCGATCTCGGTGGTAGGCTGCACCTCAGCCTTACCGGCTTCCTTGGCAGCTTCCTCGGGATCATTGTCGAGGGTCACGTTATCCGACGATTCAGAGTCCGCAAAGGTCCCCTCCGGGATGATGCCCTCACCGGCCGGATAGCTGTCCGGCTGCTTATGGAAAGCCCGGATAGCACCATCTGCCAGCCAGACGCCGCCGATGATCATAACGGAAAAGACCACGAACCCGCCAAAGGAGAGATGTCTCCTCGGCTTCTTTTCTTTCTTTTTCATTGTCGTTCTCTCTCTTTCTTTTCGGACACGCCTGCTCTTGCAGTGTCATATCCTTGCCTACATCCTATTATTCAGGATCACTGGCGGTATTCCGCAGCAGGATCAGACTGATCCATTGCGTATGTGCCGGTCACGATGCCATAAAGCTTGAAGGCATCAAAGACCGTGGTGAACTTGCCTGCGCCCTTGGAGGTCACAGCTACGTAGAGATGGCCGTCGGGGGTCTCCGCATAGGAGGCAAGGCACTGGCCGGCTTCATCTGTGTATCCGGTCTTGCCGCCGCCGATGGTGATGCCCGGCACCTCGTTGCCGTACATCTTGTTGAACATCGTGCTGGTCAGCTCGATGCCGTTGGGATTCTGCTCAGTCTTGGAGGTCGTGTACTTGTAGGTCGAGATGACCTCCTTGCAGAGCTCATTCTTGAGGCAGTACTCCATGATCAGAGCAATGTCCTCGGGGGTGCTGTAGTGATTCTCGTCATGCAGACCGCTGGTGTTGACAAAGTGCGTATGCTTCAGACCCAGCTCGGCAGCCTTGTCGTTCATCATCTGCACGAAAGCCTCATCGGAGCCGGCTACCATCATAGCCAGACCCTGTGTGGCATCTGCACCGGACGGCAGTGCCGCGCCGTAGAGCAGATCGGTGAAGGTGACCGTCTCGCCGTCTGCAAAGCCTGCCATCGAAGCGGACTGTGCCCAGAGCGGCTGTAGCAGATCACCGGTGATGGTGAAGGTGGAATCCACGTCCTCAACATTCTCGACCGCCACGATCAGCGTCATCAGCTTTGTCATGGATGCCGGATAGATCTCGTCATCTGCATTGCCCTTGACAGCAAGCATCTGGTTGTTATCCACGTCGATCAGTACGGCATGCTGTGCAACGAGGTTCTCCTCGGGAATGACCACCATATCAGCGGCCGGCTCGGGATAGAACACAGCCATCGGATCCTCGGTAGGCTCGGTCTCTTCTTCGGTCTCCTCCTCGGTCTCGGCGATATATGTGGTCTCCGCAACAGGCTCCAGTACGATACCGGGCGATTTTGCTCCAAAAACAGCAACGATACCTAATACACCCAGCACTATGATCAGCAGCATGATGACAGCCAGTGTGATGGTGTCCTTCTGCGACAGAACGGGCTCGGTTTTGCGATTAGTCTGCAAAACGAAATGCACCTCCGGTTATTTCCTAAAAAAACTTTAAGATATTATTCTACGTAATACCTATTATACTTCTTTTCGCGTGCAATGTCAAGAAAGGATGCAAAAAAAACAGAAAGTTCTCACTTTCCACTATTTTCAACAGCCGAATCAGGCTTATTCTGTGTGATGGGTGGAAAAGCCTTTGTTCATATTGCCGAAAATATGTGTTCTCCCGCCTGATGCTTGACAATCCGGCGGTTTTGTGCTATAATATTTCTGTTGTGAAGTACTACTGTCTAAGGGAACTGATGGGCTACTATACAATGCCTGACGTAGACTGTACCGCGGGGCTGCCCTGCACGACTGGTCTGCGAGCAGAGATCATTGAAAATGAGGTGAATTTGCATGAAGAAGGACATCCATCCCGTACTGTACAAGACGACCATCACCTGCCACTGCGGCAATGTGATCGAGACACAGTCTACCAAGCAGGATATCAAGGTGGAAATTTGCTCCAAGTGCCATCCGTTCTACACCGGTAAGCAGAAGCTCGTAGACACCGGCGGACGCGTTGACAGATTCAAGAGACGTTTCAATCTCGATAAGTAATGCAATGAGCAAACGGGCAGTGTATCACTGCCCGTTTTTCATCTATATAAGAACTACACCACACAAAGATCGCCCGCTGTACTGTCCTTTGTGCGGTATTGCCATAGGAGGTTTTGCATGGATTACTTTACGATCGCAGCCCCCGCCGAGACAAGCTTCACGGAAAAGCGCTCGGAATTCATCGGCTACCTCTCCCCTGTCCTGACCAATGACGAGGCGGTAGAATACATCAACTCCGTCAAGGCCGGTCACCGCAAGGCAAAGCACCATGTATATGCCTATATCCTGCGGGATTCCAATATCACCCGCTATTCCGACGACGGCGAGCCGCAGGGCACCGCGGGCGTCCCCGTCCTCGAAGTGCTGCAAAAGCGCGGGCTGACGGACGTCTGCTGCGTGGTCGTGCGTTATTTCGGCGGTATTTTGCTGGGCGGCGGCGGTCTGGTGCGGGCGTATTCCCACAGCGCCTCGATCACCTGTGATGCGGCGCAGATACGCCACATGTGCGAGAGCACGCCCCTCACTCTCCAGATGGACTATACCCTCTACGGCAAGGTCACGAACATCCTCCCGAAGTACGGTGTCATTGAAAGCAGCTCCGATTTCGGCACGGATGTCCTTTTGGAGCTGACCGTCCGCAATGAGGTACTGGCCGCCTTGCAGGACGAGCTGACCGAGGTCTCCGCCGGACGTATCGTCATGGAGACCGGAACGCCGGATTATGCTGATTTTTCGGAGGTGAAGTAATGCAGAAGTACAGAATACCCGGCTGTATCCTCATGATCATCAGCAATGTCATCCTCGGCGGGCTCATGATCTATTCGATGGTGTCGGATGATTTTCCCGACCTGCGCTCGCATATCGGCTTCATCGTCATGGCAGTCATCTGCTTCGGCGCAGCAGCGTTTTGGGGCTGGCTGCTGTACCGTGCGATCCGCGGGAACAAGAAGAAATAACGCTGACTTCTGCCGGATCAGGAAGGAGAGGTACCTTGTTCTTATCAAAGATCTTTGTCTATGTGCTCTACATCCTTGCCTGCACGGCACTCGGCATCGTTCTGCTGTATGCGCGGATGATTGACGCCATCCCGGACACCGGAACACAGGCAGCGCTTCTGGTATTTGCACTGCTCTGCTTTGCTTTAGCAGCCAAAAACATATGGCTTCTCGTCATGGTGATCCTGCGGCATGGCCGTTTTGAGCAGTCTGCTAAAAAAGATCATCCTGACGGGAAATAATTTTTCAAAAAATAAAGAGGGTTTTTGACGACCCGATCTGTATATATAAATAGAGACAAAAAATCAGGTATTTGAGAGAAGGGAGTATGCGCATGACGATCCGGGAACAGCTGGAAGCCCACGAAGCCGACTATCTTTCCCCGAAAGCGTGCAAAAGCACGGATACAGGCGCTGTCATCCGTCTGACGCCGGAGGAGCCCTGCCCCTACCGGACGGCGTTCCAGCGCGACCGGGACAGAATTCTGCACTGCAATGCGTTCCGGCGGCTCAAGCGCAAGACACAGGTCTTTCTCTCGCCGGTCGGGGATCACTACCGCACCCGGCTGACGCATACCCTTGAAGTCTCGCAGGTGGCCCGGACGATCGCACGGGCGCTGTTCCTGAACGAGGATCTGACCGAGGCCATCGCACTCGGGCATGACTTAGGGCATTCGCCGTTCGGACATGCCGGTGAATCCATCCTGAATACCATCTGCCCCCACGGCTACCGGCACTACCAGCAGAGTATGCGGGTGGTGGACTGCATCGAGCGGGACGGCGCAGGACTGAACCTGACGCTTGCCGTCCGCAACGGCATCATCTGCCACACAAACCAGGTCGCCGACACCCTCGAGGGCAATATCGTGCGGTTTGCCGACCGCATCGCGTACATCAACCACGACATCGAGGACTCCATGCGTGCAGGCATCCTGCAGCAGAGCGACCTCCCGAAGGATGTGACCTCCGTCCTCGGTGAGACCAAGAACGAGCGCATCACGACCTGTGTGGCATCCATCGTCGAACATGGAACGGACTCCATCGGCATGGCGGCGGATGTACAGGCTGCGCACGATCTGCTGCATGAGTTCATGTACGAGCATGTCTACCACAACTACACCGCCAAGAGCGAAGAGGTCAAGGCCAAGATCCTGATCGAGGAGCTTTACCGCTATTTCCGGAAGAATCCCGACAAGCTGCCGCGGCTGTTCAAGAAGATCGCGGAGCAGGAGGACATCGACCGGGCGGTCTGTGACTACATCTCCGGCATGAGCGACAGCTATGCCATCGGGCTGTATACCGACCTGTTCATACCACAGGCGTGGAAGTAGGTGTTCTATGGCAAGACTTCCAGACGATTACCTCCGCAGGCTACAGGACAGCGCCGACATCGTTGACCTGTTCAGCGCCTATACCGAGGTCAAGAAAAGGGGACGCACCTACGTGTGCCGCTGTCCCTTCCATTCCGAGAAAACACCTTCCTGCACGATCTATCCTGATAGTCAGAGCTTCTATTGCTTCGGCTGCGGGGCGGGCGGAAGTGTCTTTACCTTCATCCAGAAGACCGAAAACGTCGGCTTCATGGATGCTGTGCAGATCCTGGCGCAGCGTTCCGGCATCCCGATGCCGCAGCAGGATCCGGAGGAGCAGAGATCCTCAGCCCTCCGCCGCCGCTGCCTGGAGATCAACCGCGAGGCTGCCAATCTCTACTACCTCAACCTCATCAAGGGCCCCGACCGTGCCGGATTGCAATACTTTGCAGGCCGGAAGCTCCGGCCGGAGACCATCAAACAATACGGGCTCGGCTTTGCGCCGGATGACTGGCATTTTCTCCGGGATCAGCTCAGAGCCAAAGGCTACACCGAGGACGAGATGGTCGCGGCTGGCGTCTGCCGGCGGAGTGAGAAGGGCGGCGTTTACGATTATTTCCGGAACCGGGTCATGTTTCCCATCATCGACCTGCGGGGCAGTGTGATCGCCTTCGGAGGGCGTGTCCTTGACGACAGCAAGCCGAAGTACCTCAACACCAACGACACCCCCGTCTTTCAGAAGGGTTCCAATCTTTTTTCGCTGAATTTTGCGAAAAATGCCGCTTCCAAGAAGTTTTTGCTCGCAGAGGGCTACATGGATGTCATCGCCCTCAACCAGGCGGGCTTTCCCAACGCCGTTGCCACACTCGGCACGGCCATCACGGAGGAGCAGGCGCGGATCATCTCGCACTATGCGGACGAGGTCATCATCTCCTACGACTCCGATGCCGCCGGACAGACGGCGACACAGCGTGCCATGCAGCATTTCAGTGCTGTCGGCCTCCCGGTGCGCATTTTGCACATGGAGGGCGCAAAGGATCCGGATGAATACATCAAGAAGTACGGCGCCGACCAGTTCCGGCTGCTCATTGACAGCGCCGGCGATGCCGTGAATTTCCGGCTCGACCGCTGCAAGGAGGGGCTTGACCTCTCCACGGAGATCGGCAAGAACGAGCTCCTGCGGCGCAGCGTCCGGGTGCTCGCCGAGCTGACCAATCCCCTCGAACGCGAGGTCTACATCAAACGCACGGCGCAGGCACTGGACATCCGTGTGGAAGTCCTGCAAGCGCAGGTGGACAAGGCCGTGGAATCCGGTAAGCGCTTTGCCAAAAAGGCGAAATTCCGTGCCATCGAGGCGCAGTCTCTCCAGCGTGACGAGCTCAACCCCGATGCACAGCAGTTTCCCAAGGAAAGCAAGGCCGAACGCCAGATCCTCGCCTATCTGCTCCGGTATCCGGAGGAATACGAAATGCTCTGGGCGGCTGTCCGGCCGGAGGATTTTGCAACGGATCTGCACCGGCGTGTGTACGAGGCCATCTGTGAGCTCCTGCCGGAGCACCCGCAGTTCAGCCTGACCATGCTCGAGGATCAGTTTACTGTGAAGGAAATGGGCTATATCTATGGCATTGAGGCCAAATACAAGGAGGTAGATCTGCCCCGCGATACCCTTGAGGAGTGCATTGCAGTCCTCAAAAACCGTCAGAGCTCCGCAGTCGGCGACATCACTGAGGATGAACTGCTGCGGGCGATCGAAAACAGAAGAAACAACGGATGAATGAAACAAGGAGGACATGTATGGACAAGAAGTCTACCATTGAAGCACTGCTCGAACGAGGCAAGGCCGCAGGAAAGCTGACCACGCAGCAGATCTCTGTCGCACTGGAGGAAATGGATTTTGATGCGGATCAGATCAACTCCTTCTACGACAGCTGCGAGCAGCAGGGCATCGAGATCATCGACAACAACACCGTAGATGACAACTTTGATCTCAACAACATCGACATCAGCGAGAATCCGGACGAGGATCTGGACTCCGCCCTCTCCACCGAGGGACTGGCTGTGGACGACCCGGTCAAGATCTACCTCAAGGAGATCGGCCGTGTGCCGCTGCTGTCTGGTGACGAGGAGGTCGAGCTCGCCCGTGTCATGGTCGAGGGCACACCGCTCCAGGCAAAGCGTGCCAAGCAGCGTTTGTCTGAGGCAAATCTCCGTCTGGTCGTTTCCATCGCCAAGAAGTATGTCGGCAGAGGCATGCAGTTCCTTGACCTCATCCAGGAGGGCAACCTCGGTCTGATCAAGGCTGTGGAGAAGTTCGACTACAACAAGGGCTTCAAGTTCTCTACCTATGCTACATGGTGGATCCGTCAGGCCATCACCCGTGCGATCGCCGACCAGGCCAGAACCATCCGTATCCCGGTACACATGGTCGAGACGATCACCAAGGTGAAGAAGGCCTCCAGCCAGCTCTTGCACGAAAACGGCCATGATCCGACACCGGAGGAAATTGCCGAGTGCCTGGAGATGCCGGTAGAGCGTGTCCGCGAGATCATGCGCATCGCACAGGA